>NZ_BAAGGP010000018.1:0-37870 GCF_054658615.1 Pseudolactococcus yaeyamensis | reverse complement strand
TTATCGCCGTCACGATAACCTTCAACGATTGTCACGTATTGTGTGCCTTCACGATTTTTAGTTACTTTTACAAATGCCATATTTATATTATATCAAAACCAACCGTCTACAACAAGTGTGAAGTTGTGAAAAACTATCATATCCCTTGATATAATAGCTTTTGGGGGTGTATTTTTTAGTTTTAACTGTCAAACTCGGGAAGGATTGAGTTGAAGCCCTTTCTTCTCTCGTTAATTTTTGAAAAAGAAATAGCGGACGAAAAGGTCATTTATTGTTATAATAAAGCTATGACTAAGAAAATAAAGATCACTGCAACGGTAGAAAATCTAACACAAGCTAAAGCCTTACTTGATTTGGGGATTGACAACCTCTATATCGGAGAAAGTGAGTACGCTCTTCGTTTGGCACATGCTTTCACTTGGGATGAAATTCGGGATATCACAGAAATGGCACATGCAGCAGGAACGCAAGTAACAGTAGCAGTCAATGCGATTATGCACCCTGAAAAAATGGCGACAATTAAGCCATATCTTGATTTTTTACAGGAAATTAAAGTCGATCAAATTGCAGTCGGCGATACGGGTGTGATTTTTGTCTTGAATCGTGATAACTATGAGCTTCCTTACATCTATGATGCCTCAACCATGGTGACTAGTAGTCGTCAAGTGAATTTTTGGGGACAACAAGGTGCTATCGGTGCTGTTTTATCACGTGAGTTGCCAAAAGAAGAATTGATAAAAATGGCGTCAAACCTCGAAATTTTTGGCGAAATTCTGGTTTATGGTGCAACGATTATTCATCAATCGAAACGCCCACTTCTGGAGAATTACTATAACTTTATCAAAACTGACGAGGAAAAATGCAAGGCCAGAAACCTATTTTTGAGCGAACCTAAGGATGAGATGACCCACTATTCAATCTACGAAGACAGCCATGGCACCCACATTTTTGCATCCGATGATGTCGATATGATGACTGAACTTGCCACTTTGACAGAGCTGAACTATACGCATTGGAAACTAGACGGAATCTATACACCAGCTGATGCCTTTGTTAAGATTGCTGAATGCTTTGTTCAGGCAAGAAAACGCCTCGAAGCTGGCGAATTGGTGCCCGTTCAAGCCTTTGCCCTTGACGAAGAAATCCGAAGCCTCCATCCAGCAGGTCGAACTTTAGGGCATGGTTTCTATGACCTAGATCCGAATGAAATTCAGTAAATTAAAGTAGATTAAATCTAAAAAAACGTTAATTAATTGTTGAAAAAAGAAAGAGGTCTAATGATGTTTTCCGATAAGTATATAGAACGAGTAATCAAAACAAAATCCCACCTTTGTGTCGGGTTAGATCCGATGTTGGAAAAATTTCCGACATTTATTTTAGAAAAAGCAGAACAATTGTATGGTAAAACGCCCCAAGGTGCAGGCTATGCTATTTTTGAATTTAATAAAATGATTATCGACAGTATTGCCGATAAAGTTCCTATCGTCAAACCTCAATTAGCTTATTATGAGAAATATGATCAGTTTGGTTTGGCAGCCTTTTGGCAAACAGTAGCATATGCCAAAGAACGCGACTTGCTCGTCATTGCAGATGCTAAAAGAGGAGATATCGGTTCAACCTCACAAGCCTATGCTGAGGCATTCTATAAAACGATTAAAGATGAATGGGTGTCATCTGTATCCGTAGATGCAGTAACTGTCAATCCTTATCTCGGAAGCGACGGACTGGATCCATTTATTCAGTCAGGTCTTGACCATGACAAGGGCACGATTATTTTAGTCAAAACAAGTAATCCTTCTTCGGGTGAATTTCAGGATCAAGTGACAGAAACTAGTGGCAAGTCTATTTCAGAATTAGTTTGTGATTATATCACTCGTCAATCAAGTCAAATCGGTCAGTATGGCTTTTCGGATATCGGTGCCGTTATTGGCGCTACCTACCCTCAAGATTTGGCACGATATCAAAAATTATTGCCCAATAGTCTATTTTTAGTTCCCGGCATTGGCTATCAAGGGGGCGATGTTGCCTTATTAGAGGCGGCCTTTAACGAAAAAGGATTGGGCGCTATTATTTCTTCTACGAGAGCTATTAATTATGCCTACCAAACAGTTGATGTGACAGAAGAAGGTGCAAAAGAGAGCATCATAAAGGTAGTAGATGAGTTTAATCATTTAATCAATTCAGCCTTGACTAAGGCTGGTAAAAATTTGACAGAGCTGTTGTAAAATCACAATTTTAGCTGCCCAACAAAAAAGACAAAGTATCTATTTTGAACACTTTGTCTTTTCTGTTTCATTAGATTTTTATCTGCTCTATTCATATCTCAAAGCAGTAATCGCATCAAGTTTTGACGCCCTCCTTGCGGGTAGGGTACCCGCAAGGAAAGCAATGAACATGATAAGGCACATGATACTAAAAATGGCGATGGGGTTGAAAGCGATGAGGTTAAGCCCTTCCATACCTTTCAAGAATGACTTAGCGCCCAGATCGTTGACCATCGCAGCAAGAATACCAAACAAAGAGCCGAAAAAGCCGATTAAAATTGCTTCAATACTAAAGAGTGAGAAGACTTTGCCACGACTTAAGCCCATGGCTTTCATCAATCCGATTTCACGTGTTCGTTCTTGGACAGACATGAAGAGTGTGTTGATGATGCCAAAACTTGCTGCAATAAGCGCAATAGATCCGAAGAGAATCAGCGTGCCTGTAATGGCATTGACGACTTGGCGAATTGTCGTGATTTGGTCTTCAAGTGTTTCAGCATGGTAACCGAGTTTGGTGACTGCTTTTTTGATTTTTATCATGTCTGCTTTAGAAGTGTCAGGTTTTGAATTTGTGAAGAAACCGTAGTACTGATTTTTCATTGAATCAGGTAACCCAGCTTCATGTAGAGTGGTAGTTGCTTGGTCAAATGCTTGATTGACCGTTGACATCCCACCTTGGACGAGAGTGAATTTCTTGATGCCGACAATTTTAGCCTTGAATGATTTTTGCTCGCCTGTTGCTGGTGAAGTCACACCAATTTCAACAGTTTGATTCAGCGCTGCCTTTTCAGACTTATAACCTAAGACCTTAACGAAATCTTTCTCTAGTGTAATTTCAGCTTCTTTAGCATCTTGATTGACGCTACGTCCAGTTGCGATTTGGTTTTTAGCACCCACATCTACCATTGTCGACAGCACATATTTTTGATGATTTTTGCCAGCGATGTAGTCAGCACTAGACATAGGAATGACGGTTACGGTATCAATCCCTTTGACCGTCTTAATTTTTTCTAAGTCTTTGAGAGTTAGGACAGTGCCACCATTTGTGTCAGCGGTTTTAGCCTCATATTTTTGAGGGCCCTCTTCAGTTGTTCCAACGTCAGGTTGCACAAACAATGTTTGCTCACCCCCGATACTTCCGACTTGTTGGGTAACAAAATCATTCACCCCGATATTCATCCCGATGGTTATGGCAATGGTGAATGCACCAATAAAAATGGCTACCATTGTTAAGATGGTACGTGTTTTACTTCTCAGCAAATTAGCGGCTGCTGTTTTTAAAATATCTACAAATTCCATTTAATTTACCTCAACAATCTTGCCGTCACGCATCCGAATTTTTCGATCGCATCTAGCTGCTAAATCTTCGTCGTGAGTTACGATAATCAAAGTAATCCCTTGTGATTGATTGAGGTCAAATAATAAATTTTCAATACGTTCACCTGTCGTACTGTCTAAATTACCAGTTGGCTCATCTGCAAAAATCACTTGAGGTTGATTGATAATGGCGCGTGCCACACAGACGCGTTGTTTTTGACCACCGGATAAATCATTGGCTTTACTTTTTGATTTTTCTGCCAAATCAACTTGCTGCAAGGCCTTCATGGCTAATTCTTTTCGTCGTTTGGCAGGAACACCCGCAATTTTTAAGGGGAGGGTCACATTATCCAGCACGCTATCTTTAGCATTCATGAAAAATTGTTGAAAGACAAAGCCAAATTGCTGATTGCGAACATGATTAAGCTGTTTTTCTTTAATTTGGGTGACATCCTTGCCATCTAGGATAATCTTACCACTGGTTGGTCGGTCTAATAAGGCTAAAATATGCATCAGAGTAGACTTACCAGAGCCACTTTTGCCGATAATGGCGACAGATTCCCCTTTTTCAATAGTGAGTGAAACATCGTTTAGTGCAACGAATTCGGCTTCTCCCTTACCAAATACGCGTTGCACAGTTTTTACTTCCATAAGTGTCATCATACATTCCTTTATTTTTATTTTTTAAGTCCCTCATTATTAAAGTGTAACTTTTCTTAATTGAAAAACAATCAGTCTTAAGACTTAATTTAAAAGCAAATTATGATTTTTTCGAGCATTTTATTAAATTATGGTATAATGATTGAGTTAAAGTAACAGTTTTGGTCTTGCTTAAAGATCTTTTCAACTTACTCACTATCTTGAAAATAGGAGAAAAATTTAATGTCACACAAACAACTCATACGTCCTGAGGTATTGGCACCTGCCGGGACATTGGAAAAATTAAAGGTTGCCATTAGTTATGGGGCTGATGCTGTCTATATCGGTGGTGATGCCTATGGCTTGCGCTCAAGAGCTGGGAATTTCAGTTTTGATGAGATGCGTGAAGGCGTCGCTTTTGCGCAAGCACATGGCGCTAAAGTCTACGTCGCAGCCAACATGGTTACGCATGAGGGCAATGAAGTCGGTGCTGGCGAATGGTTCCGTACCCTGCGTGATATCGGTATTTCAGCCGTTATCGTCAGTGATCCCGCGCTGATTGCTATCGCAGTCAGTGAAGCACCGGGGTTACCCATCCATCTGTCAACTCAGGCCAGTGCGACCAATTATGAAACACTGGAATTTTGGAAAAGTCTCGGTCTGGAACGGGTCGTTTTGGCGCGCGAAGTCTCAATGGCTGAGTTAGCTGAAATTCGCAAGCAGACAGATGTTGAAATCGAAGCCTTCGTCCATGGTGCCATGTGTATTTCCTACTCTGGTCGATGTGTCCTCTCAAACTACATGAGTTATCGGGATGCCAATCGTGGTGGGTGTTCTCAGTCTTGCCGCTGGAAATACGACCTCTATGATATGCCTTTTGGTTCTGAACGTCGTTCTATTCAAGGTGAAATCCCTGAGGACTTCTCAATGAGTGCGGTTGATATGAGCATGATTGAACACGTTCCAGACTTGATTGAAAATGGCATCAACTCTTTTAAAATCGAAGGTCGGATGAAGTCCATTCATTATGTGTCAACTGTCAGCAATGTCTATAAAAAAGCAGTTGATGCTTACTTGGAAAGTCCAGCAACCTTTGAAGCGATTAAGCCAGCCTTGGTTGATGAGCTTTGGAAAGTTGCCCAACGTGAATTGGCGACAGGCTTTTATTATCAAACACCAAGTGAAAACGAGCAGTTATTTGGTGCGCGTCGGAAAATTCCGCAGTACAAGTTCGTCGGTGAAGTTGTTGCTTTTGATGCGCAAACCATGACGGCTACTGTCCGTCAACGCAATGTCATCACAGAAGGCGACGAAATCGAATTTTACGGCCCGGGTTTCCGTCATTTCACCGCGACAGTTGAGAATCTGAAAAATGAAGACGGTGAGCGCATTGACCGTGCCCCCAATCCAATGGAACTCTTGACTATGACCGTGCCAACGGCAGTTGAGGCAGGCGATATGATTCGTAAAAACGGGTCGGGGTTGATTAATCTATATGAAAAAAATGGGACAGCTAAGACGGTTAGAGCATAAGGTATAGAGGTTGGGACAAAAGACTTCAAAAATGGATAGATTAAATGATGCTGATTTTCGACTCTTCACAGGTTCTTGATTTTTTCAATGGTAGCAGCGCTTTTCTTTAGAGAACTTTTGTCCCAACCTCTTTTAATGCTTAAAGTAAGTCTTGACCGATTAGGACAATTTTGCTAAAATAAGTCTATAAATATTTCAAGGTAGTCAAGTACCATGAAAATAGCTTAGCTATTTTTCGTGTGCTTGACTTTTTTGGTTTTAAATAAAGAGGTAAATGTGCAAATTCAAGAAAATTTTGATGTTATCGTTGTCGGTGCAGGTCACGCAGGAAGTGAGGCGGCGCTTGCGTCAGCACGGATGGGCAGTAAAACGCTGCTCATCACGATTAACTTAAACATGGTCGCGTTCATGCCGTGTAACCCGTCCGTCGGCGGATCGGCTAAGGGGATCGTCGTTCGCGAAATCGATGCGATCGGTGGCGAGATGGGTCGCAACATCGACAAGACCTATATTCAAATGAAGATGCTCAACACAGGAAAAGGCCCTGCGGTTCGGGCGCTTCGCGCACAGGCGGATAAGGATTTGTATGCGCGTGAGATGAAAAAAACGATTGAGCAGACGGAAAATCTAACTTTGCGTCAAGCGGTAGTGGACGAGATTCTCGTAGCAGATGGTCAGATTACAGGGATTAAAACGGCAACGGGTACGATTTATACGGCGAAATCAGTTGTCATTACAACAGGGACAGCCCTTCGTGGTGAGATCATCATCGGTGAGCTCAAGTATTCGTCAGGTCCAAATAACTCCCTAGCTTCTATCGGTCTTGCTGACAATTTACGGGACTTGGGCTTTGAGATTGGTCGTTTTAAAACGGGTACACCGCCACGCGTGAAGTCTAGTACCATTGATTACAGTAAAACGGAGCTTCAGCCGGGGGATGAGAAACCAAATCACTTTAGTTTCCTATCTCAGGATGCGGATTATTTGACGGATCAAATTCCGTGTTGGTTGACCTATACGAAGAATGCGACACACATGATTATTCAGGAGAATTTACATCGTGCGCCCATGTTTTCAGGTATGGTTAAGGGTGTTGGTCCGCGTTATTGTCCGTCAATCGAGGATAAAATCGTGCGTTTTGCGGACAAGCCACGCCATCAACTATTTTTAGAGCCTGAGGGGCGAGATACAGAAGAAGTTTATGTACAAGGGCTGTCGACCTCGATGCCGGAAGATGTCCAGTTTGAGATGTTGCGCTCCATTTCGGGTTTGGAAAATGCCGAAATGATGCGTTCAGGCTATGCCATTGAGTATGATGTGGTCTTGCCACATCAACTGCGCACAACGCTTGAAACGAAATTGATTTCAGGCTTATTCACGGCGGGTCAAACCAATGGGACATCAGGTTATGAAGAAGCAGCAGGTCAAGGTTTAATTGCAGGGATCAATGCCGCGCTGAAAGCACAAGGTAAACCTGAGTTTATTTTGAAACGTTCAGATGCTTATATCGGTGTGATGATTGATGACTTGGTAACGAAAGGAACGATTGAACCGTATCGTTTGTTGACAAGTCGTGCTGAGTACCGCTTGATTCTTCGCCATGATAATGCCGATATGCGATTAACGCCACTTGGTCGTGAGATTGGTTTGGTCTCTGATTATCGTTGGCACACTTTTGAGATTAAAAATTATCAATATGAAAACGAACGATTGCGTCTGCAAAAAAATAAACTCAAACCGATTGCTGAAACTAATGCTAAGATAGAAGCCCTAGGCTTCAAGCCATTGACGGATGCCTTGACAGCAGCAGAGTTTATGCGCCGTCAAGAAATCACTTATGAGATTGCGACATCTTTCATCGGATCAGCGCCAGAAGTTTTGGATTCGAAAATTATTGAATTAATCGAAACAGAAATTAAATATGAAGGCTATATCCAAAAAGCAATGGATCAAGTTGCTAAAATGCACCGTTTGGAAGCCAAACGCATTCCGAAAAGTATGGACTGGGATGCTTTAGACAGCATTGCCACAGAAGCCCGCCAAAAATTCAAGAAAATCAATCCGGAAACAATTGGTCAAGCCAGCCGTATCTCAGGCGTCAATCCTGCGGATATTAGTATTTTGATGATTTATTTGGAAGGTAAATAAGACGTAATAAGCTCAGACTATCTGGGCTTTTTTCTGTGGTATAATAGTTGTAAAAGATTCCAAGTATTTTACAATATAAAACGTACAATTTAAGCATATTAGAAATTAGAAAGCAAAATGAAAAATTTTAAACCACTTTATCAAAGTAACAACATCAATATTTCGACTGAAGTCAATCTCGTTTGGTCAATAGCCAATACACTTCGTGGGGCATATCGTGCAGATAAATATCGCGATGTTATTGTACCGATGTTTGTGATTACACGGCTCGAGGCCGCATTGGCAGACACAAAGGAAAAAGTAGTGACAGCTTATCAAAATAATCCAAGTACACCATCAAAGGTACTTGAAAAAATCTCGGGCTACAAATATTATAATACAAGTAAATACACACTAAAAAATTTGCTTAGCGATCCAGAGAACATCAAAACAAATTTTGAAGTTTATCTGGAAAGCTATTCCGAGCGTGTTCAAGATATCATCAGAAATTTGAAATTCTATGATGAGGTTGAGACGCTCGCTAAAACTGGTCGTCTGTATGGCGTTATTAAGAAGTTCTCAGAATTAGATTTATCACCAAAGTCAGTTGATTCAATCAAAATGGGTTACATGTTTGAAGATATTATTCGTCGTTTCTCTGAAAATGAGGAGGCTGGTTCACATTATACACCTCGTGAAGTTATTGGATTAATGGTAAATTTATTATTGGCAGGTGCTGATGATGCGCTTTTTCAAGATGATAAAGAAATCAAAATTTTGGATATGGCGGCAGGTACTGGCGGTATGCTTGCAACAGCTAAGTCATATATCGAACAACTAAACAATAAGGTTAATATACGACTGTTTGGGCAAGAATATTTGGCAGAGACTTATGGTATCGGTAAAGCTGATATGCTGATTCGTCAAGATAATTCGGATAATTTTATAAATACAGATACGCTTAAAAATTTAGATCCATTTTCTGAAATCAAAATGAATTTTGTCATCGCTAACCCACCATTTGGTCAAAGTTGGGCTGGAAAAGATGCAGATGATGGTGTAAGCGAAGCAGTTAAAGACGACATGGCGACTTTTATCACAACCAAAGGACGTAAAGGACGTTTTGTGAACACACCAACTAGTGGTGATGCGCAATGGCTTTTCCATCTACATGGTTTGGCAAAGCTTGAAGAAAATGGTCGAGCTGCGATTATATCAAATGGTTCGCCTTTATTTTCTGGTGGAACAACATCAGGTGAAAGTCAAATCAGACGTTACATTCTAGAAAATGATTTGTTGGAAACGATTATTGCTTTGCCAGGTCAATTTTTCTACAATACAGGTATTTCGATTTATATCTGGCTCTATAATAAAAATAAGCCAGCTTCACGACAAAACAAAGTACAGTTTATTGATGCTACAAATGAGTTTGTTCCTTTGCGAAAATCATTGGGGAAAAAGCGTCGTGAATTATCATCTAAAAACATTGACACAATTATCAAATGGTATCAGTCCGATAAAGAAAATAAACATGTCAAATTTTTTGATAATCAAGAATTTCTTTATAAGGAGTACAGTGTTTATCAACCGTTGCAGCGCCGTGGAGCGATTAACGACGAAACGATTGAAAAGGTTAAAACTATCCAATTTTTTACTAAGCTCTATGATGAATACAAGTATCAAGAATTACTAGAGATAGCGCCAAGGAGTGCTAAACAAGAAAAAGAGCTTATAAAATTTGACAAGGGTAAAATCAAACAAGATGAAATTATCAAGGCACTCGAAATCGGTAAATCTGAAGTAACTTATGATGATTTTGAAACATTTTCAAAAGTTATTAAAAGAATTTTGCGAGACGTTAAACTCACACCTGCTAATGTTACTGCTATCGCCTTTACGATGAGTGACATGGATAAAACGGCAAAAATTATCACGACAAAAAGACATGATAAAGTTGGAGAAGTTGCAAATGGTATCGTGTACGATAAGACAACTAAAGACACTGAAATAGTGAAGTTAAATGAAAATGTTGATGACTATTTTGAACGTGAAGTCTATCCACATGTGCCTGATGCACATTTCTGGGATGAAGATAAAGTTGGCGCAGAAATTCCCTTCACTCGATATTTTTATGAGTATCAAGCCCCTGAGAAAGCCGAAGATTTGTTGCAGGAATTTAAAACTTTAGAAGTTGAATTGCAAGAGTTGTTAAAGGAGTTATAGTGATGAGAATGACTAGTGTGAATAAAAAATCAGGTATTAAGTGCGTTGAGAATATTCCGATAGAGTGGAAAAATACGAAGATTAAGTATGTTTCAGAACTTGATCCAATAAAATCAGAGCTCCAATATAATAATTTTTATGGAAAAGAAGTGACTTTTTTACCAATGGAAAAGTTGAAGAGTGGTTTTCTTATTTTAGATAGTGAACGTATTTTTGAGGAAGTATTTGAAGGGTATAATTATTTTGCAGATGGTGATATTTTGTTTGCAAAAGTCACTCCATCATTCGAAAATGGTAATATTGGAATTGCTTCAAATTTGGTTAATGGATTAGGGTTTGGTTCATCTGAGATTTATGTTTTGAGAGCGAATAAAATTGATAAACTTTTTTTGTATTACTTTATTCAGAATGATGAGTTCAAATCCGAGTCTGTTTCAAATATGTATGGTGTTGCTGGCTTAAAACGGGTTCCTTCAGGATTTATAAGAAACTATGAATTTGCATTACCGACATTTCAAGAACAAAGGGCAATTGCTGATTTTTTAGATAAGAAAACTGCACAAATTGACAAGGCGCATGATTTGCTGACGCGTCAAATTGAAACACTTAAAAATTATCGTAAAAGTTTGATTTATGAAGCAGTCACTAAAGGTCTTGATACTAAGGTCAAACTTAAGCCGAGTGGTGTTGACTGGATTGGTGATGTGCCGTGTGGGTGGGAAGTTAGTAAGTTGAAATATTTAACTGTTGGAAAATTACAATATGGTGCAAATGCTGAGGGAGTTGATTTTTCAGAGAATTTGCCAAGATATATTCGAATTACTGACATATCCCAAGACAATAACTTGAAAATTGACGGTAAGCAATCTTTACCTTTAGAGATTTCAGCACCTTATATATTGAACGATGGTGATATTTTATTTGCTCGTAGTGGGGCAACGGTTGGAAAAACATTTTTATATACAGAAGAATGTGGTAAAGCTGCTTTTGCAGGATATTTGATAAGAGCTAATTTTGATAAAAACAAAGTGATTTCTAAATTTATTTATTATACAACTTTGGGTCAAGGATATGAAAATTGGAAAAATTCAATCTTTTCTCAATCAACTATTCAAAATATTGGTGCTGATAAGTATAGTGAATTATGGATAGCAATTCCTAATTATATGGAACAGCAAGGTATTACAAGTTTTTTAGATAAAAAGACTAGTAAGGTTGATGAAATTATTCAAAATAAGCAGCAACAAATCCAAAATTTAGATAAACAACGTAAAACATTAATCTATGATTATGTGACTGGAAAGAAACGAGTAAAATGAGAAAAGTAAATTTAAAATCTGTTTACCATCAATTTATGACAAAAAGTGATGATATTTACAATTTTCTTAATGAATTTGATGATACTAATAAGCCGCAAAGTGAGTTAATCGACAGTGTATATTTTTATATTTCAATGATTAGAAAAGAAACCAGTAAAACAGATGGGAAATCTAAAATTTATTTTACGTTATCAAAATCGAATACTAAAGAGCAAATAAAAATTGATAATGTTGAAACTCAAAAACGTAGGGAGATTGAAAAAGGAGAAAATGAAGGTTTAGGAACAGACGCGCATTTTCTCCTAATTAATAATATTCTTATACAAAGAAAAACTCGCGGTGTTGCAACAATTGATAATTTAATTTCTTATCTAGCTAATAAAATTGATGTTAAAAAGAAAGATATTAACATTGATTTGATACTAGAAAAAGATGTATTGAGTAAATTTAATGATGTAGCGATTTTCGAAAAATTTCAATTTAAGATTGCAGTACCACAGCAGATAGGAATTTTTGCTAATGATGTAGATGATGAACTGGCTAAGAAAAAATTAGCAGATAAATTTAATGCAGAATCTCTTAATTTTGAGGTTCGAGGAAAACAACTTAATAAAGGAACAATCAAACAGTTTATTAACATTTTCCAGAATCATACTTCAAGTGCAGTATTTAAAAGTTTATCGGTTACTGGAGAGGGAGAATTTTTAGATTTTGTGAAAGGTAAATTGTTTTGGGAAGAAATAATAGAGTTGGGCAAAAATGAAGAATTAACAGAAGAAAAGATCTATCCTTTTCTTAAAGAAGCGTATGATGTTAGAAAAGAGTACTTAGATGCTTACCAAACTTAGAAAAAATATCCCCTTAATAATTTTTATATTGACTACATTTTACTTAATCAAATATGAGTTCACGCCCAAAAATTTTGCTAATTATACAGAGTTATTGAGTGAATTAAATAATTTTTCACTTGCTCTGATATCAATTGCTTTAGCGATATTAGGAGCTATCAATGTTTTTAAGGATTATTCGTTCATTAAGCGACTTTACCAACTTAATGTTGATTTAGATTTTTCAAAAAGATTATTGAAGTTTACATGTATGACTATCGTATTTTCAATATTAATAATTGGAGCATTGTTTTTTGCCAAAACAAGTTTTGACACATTTTCAAGAATTTACATAGGTGTTCTGATAAACTTATCTTTTCAAGTATTGTACCAGATTATTTATATTTCTTATTTTATTTTTGGGGTATTTACGAGTTACTTTAAAGAAGAACGTAATAGTCGAAAATAAATAACTAACAGACCTCAGCCATTCTATCAGATTGATAATACTCAAAATTTTAAACATTGGAAATGAAATATTATACCAAATGACATAGAAATCGATAAAATATTGATATTTTGGTATAATTAACCTATTCAATTGTCAGGAGAAACTATGCCTTATCAACCCCTGTTCGACATCATAGACGATATGTTAAATAAAATCGTTGAAATAACAGAAATTGTAACTAAATTAACACTCACACAACCGCAAAATTTTCATTTACGTAAGGAAAACCGTCTACGTTCAATTCATTCAAGTCTTGCTATTGAAGCAAATTCTTTATCTTTAGAGCAAGTAACTGCCATAGTCAACGGCAAGCGTGTATTAGGTAAACCGCAAGAAATTAGAGAAGTACAAAATGCTTATCAAGCCTATGAACAAATTTTTAAACTCAATCCTTATCAAGTCACTGACCTATTGCAAGCGCACGGCTATCTCATGGCTGATTTAGTAAAACGTTCAGGAGGCTTTCGTTTAGGTGATGTCGGTATTTATGATATTGCGGGAAATCTTGTGCATATGGGTGCACGTCCACAGTTTGTGAGCCATCTTGTTAATGAGTTACTTGATTGGGCACAAAGTGCTATTGTACCAGCTTTAATAAAGAGTAGCGTTGTGCATTATGAACTTGAAAAGATTCATCCTTTTGAAGATGGTAATGGCAGAATGGGACGGTTGTGGCAAAATTTGATTTTAGCACAAGATTACCCAATATTTGAATATCTGCCAATTGAAACGATGATTTATGAATATCAAGAAAGTTATTATAAGGCTTTGAGTGACAATGAAAGTGCCACGCGATTTATTAATTTTATGCTTGATATTATTTTGGAGACAATAAAAAATAGCGATATAACAAGCGATAAAATAGCGATAAAAAAATTAAGTAGACCACAAACTGAATTTTACCATCTGATACGTGATTATCTACAAAAAAATGAGAGTGTGACGAGTGCTGAAGCACAAATATTATCAGGTAAATCAGCAGCAACAGTGCGTAATTACTTTGCGAAATTGGTTTCAGAAAACTTATTAGTTGCTCAAGGTGAGAATAAAGCCCGAAAATATTTTTTAGCAAACTAGACCGAAGGAGAATGCATGGCGAACCACAATATCAATGAACGATATGATTTCCAACAATGGATATTATCTGACCTAAAAAAGTTAAACGCTTACATAAAACGTCCTCAAATGAAGTATGATGCACGTTTGGCCATGGATACTGAAATACTTTGGCAATTTTTATTGGCAACACAAGAAGAGACGATAGAAAAATTACTTAAAAAGTTTGAACAAGCGTCTATTATCAATTTAATCAATCAAGAGATTATTAAAAATGGTCTACTTTACAGTTTAAAAAATGGTGTTTATTTTGAAAACATCAAATTAGATTTGATGTATCGCACACCTGCAACTGATTTTAATCAAAAAGCAATTAGAAATTATGAATTGAATCAGTTGACTGTTATGGAAGAAGTCAATTATGAAAATGACGACCGCATTGATTTGGTGATTTTTATAAATGGTTTGGCATTATTTGCCTTAGAATTAAAATTTAATCCAAGCGGACAAAGTGTGCAAGATGGTATTAAACAGCTTAAAAATCGTAACCCTAAGAATCGTCTTTTCATTTTTAATGCCGGTGTTTTGGCTAGTTTTGCAGTTGATACGTTAGAAGTTTTTGTTACGACACAACTTAAAAATGAATCTACCTATTTTCTACCATTCAATCTAGGAAAGGGGACTGATATTGAACAGGGCGCTGGAAATCCTCATAATGATAGAGGTGTAGATACGGCTTATCTTTGGCAAGAAGTTTTCAGCAGAACCAGTATTTTCCAACTATTAGAAAGATTTATTTTTCTAAGCAAAGATAAAAAAACGATGATTTTTCCACGTTATCAACAGCGACGTGCAGTTACACGTTTACTTGATGATATGAAAATTAATCATACAGAAAATAATTATCTGATTCAACATTCGGCTGGTTCAGGTAAAACAAATACAATTGCCTGGTTAGCACATAGTTTAGTAAGTTTACATGATGAGATGAATGAGTCAGTTGTAGATACCGTTCTGATCGTTACTGATCGCATTGTCGTTGACCGACAATTACAGGATGCGGTTCGTGCCATCAACCATGAGAATGGGGTGATTAAGGTCATGGACGATAAAGCGACATCTAGTGATTTGGCTGATTCCCTTTTGGGCAATACTAAAATTATTGCAACGACGATTCATAAATTTGCACAAATAAATAAATCTGATTGGATGGCTGTAGGTGCGACTAATCATAAACATTTTGCAATATTGATAGATGAAGCACATAGTTCAACGACTGGTTCTTATATGAGCGCAGTGAGTCAAGTTTTAACAGAAACAGACATAAACGACGGTACGATTGATGAGGTGCAAGAGGTAAGTGTTGGTGATGCTATTGAACAAGAAATTTCTCGTACTGGGAAACAAGAAAACATCTCAATCATTGCTTTTACAGCAACTCCCAAAGCCACTACTTTACAACTCTTTGGAACGACTAATGCTGAGGGCGGTAAAGAAGCCTTTGACTTGTATAGTATGAAACAAGCGATTGAGGAAGGATTCATTTTAGATATTCTCAATAATTATGTGACTTATGAGACTTACTATAAACTCAACAAAGCAGTTGAAGAAGACCCAGAATTAAAATCAAGTGTAGCAAAACGTAAAATTGCTAAGTTTGTTGAGCTGAGTGATGAAAATATACAAGGTAAAGTCGAAGTGATTATGGATCATTTTATTTCGCATGATATAATGGCTGAGCTTGGTAGTCAAGGTAAAGCGATGATTGTGACATCTGGTCGTGAAGCAGCAGTTAAGTATCAGCAAGCGTTTCAAAAATATTTACGTGAACATAGTATAACTGGAATTAAATCATTAATTGCATTTTCTGGCAAAGTGACTTTAGATGGTCGAGAGTATACAGAATCAGGTATGAATGGTATTAGCGAAGATAAGTTGAAAACATCATTTGATACTGAGGACTATCAAGTTTTAATAGTTGCTAATAAATATCAAACTGGATTTGATCAACCTAAACTAGTTGCTATGTATGTTGACAAAAAACTGCGTGATGTTGCAGCTGTACAAACATTGTCCCGTTTGAATCGAATTGTTTCTGGTTATAATAAAAAGACATTCATCCTTGATTTCAAAAATACTTATGATGATATTCAGCAAGCTTTTGCACCATATTATCGAAAGACAGTTTTAGCAGATACGATTTCACCAAGTGATATTTTAGATGTAGAAGGCAAAATTGATGAATATAACATTTTAGATATGGATGTTGTTCATGAGTACAATCAGTTTTTGTATCAAGAGAAGCGTTCAAGTCGTGATAAACAGAAAATGATAGCCTTACTCAGCTCTGGTTATAGTTGTGTGCAACGCTATGAAGAAAAAGAACAGCTTGAGATTAAGAAAATAATTCGTGGTTTTATACGTTTGTATACTTTTCTAATCCAAGCAACAGCTTATCAAAATGAGATTCTACATGAAAAGTATAATTATTTATTAGCGTTAGTGAAAATGATAGATGTTCGTTTGGGAGGTAATGATTTTTCTATTGCAGATAAAATTGTGGTTGATTACATGAAGCATAAACAAACCGGGGAATATCATGTAGCTGAACTCGAAAATGAATATCAAATTAAGTTAAATAAACCTAGTTTAACTGGTATTACTGAAGATCAAGAACAAAAATTATCAGAAATTATCAATGAAATCAATGAGCAATTAAATTTAGCAATTGATGCACCAATTGGTGTCAGTGGTGCGATTGCAATCCGAGAATTGATGAAGAAAAACGAAAAGTTAAAAAAATCAGCACGTGTTAATAATCGAGCAGATTTTAAATTCACTTTTGAAGATGAAATCGATAAAGCATTAACAGATGGCTATACACAAAACCAAGATTTCTTTGGTGTTTTACTAAATAATGAAAGTTTTAAAAAAAGAATAGCCCAGATTTTTCTAGATGATGTGTATCAGAGCATGCAAGAATAAAGAAAAAAAATTTTAAGCAAAAACTATTGACGCAACCCTAAAAACTATGATATACTAGTAGGAGTTGAAAAGCAGAAAGCCCCCGCTTTCTCGCCAATATTGCGTAAGCTACTTGGCATGGAAATGAATTTATTCTCTGGATTCAGAGTTGATTTATAGCGGGCTTTCTACGGAAAGTCCGTTTTGTTTTTCAATGGAGAAGTTGGCTCATTTAGTCAGCAGAACATTTACAGTAATTGAGATTTGGTGACTTGAATTGATAGGTTTCTATGAGTCAAGTCACCGCCTCAACATCTTTAAGACAAGGAGAACAATCATAGCAAGAGAAAGAGTTACAATGAATCAGGCGATTCGTGCCAGCGAAGTTCGTTTGATTTCGGCAGATGGTGAACAACTCGGGATTACACCGACACGTGATGCGCTTAATCAAGCCATGGATCAAGATATGGACCTCGTGTTGATTTCAGCACAAGCGACACCGCCTGTTGCCAAAATTATGGATTTTACAAAATTCAAGTTTGAGCAAAAGAAAAAACTGAAAGAACAAAAGAAAAATCAGGCTGTCGTAACAGTCAAAGAAGTTCGTTTGTCTCCAGTTATTGACCAAAATGACTTTGATACAAAATTGCGTCAAGCCACTAAGTTCCTTGAAAAAGGCAACAAAGTCAAGGTATCTATCCGATTTAAAGGTCGGATGATTACCCATAAAGAAGTTGGTCAAAAAGTCTTGGACGATTTCGTTATCGCAACCCAAGAGATTGCCCATGTTGAACAACGTGCCAAAATGGACGGTCGTCAAATGTTTTTACAATTGGCACCGGGCGAGAAAAAGAAATAATACTAAAATTTTAGAGGAGATTTGAGAAATGCCAAAACAAAAATCACACCGCGCTTCAGCAAAACGTTTTAAACGTACAGGTTCTGGAGGATTGAAACGTTTTAAAGCCTATACAAGCCACCGTTTCCATGGGAAAACTAAAAAACAACGTCGTCACCTTCGTAAAGCTGGTATGGTATCAACTGGTGACTACAAACGTATCCGTAAAATGGTTTACTCTCTTAAATAATAGAGACCTAAATCAAGCATAGACTACATTAAACTAAGATATAATAAGGAGAACTATAAATGGCTCGTGTTAAAGGTGGCGTTGTAAGCCGCAAACGTCGTAAACGTGTACTGAAACTTGCGAAAGGTTACTATGGTGCAAAACATACTTTGTTCCGTACTGCCAAAGAACAGGTAATGAACTCATATAACTATGCGTTCCGTGACCGTCGTCAAAAGAAACGTGATTTCCGTAAATTATGGATTGCACGTATCAATGCAGCTGCGCGTATCAACGGCTTGTCATATTCCAAATTGATGCACGGTTTGAAATTAGCTGAAATCGAAGTCAACCGTAAAATGTTGGCTGACCTTGCAGTTAATGATGCTGCTGCTTTCGCAGCTTTGGCTGATGCTTCTAAAAAAGCTTTGGCTAAATAAGCAAGACTATTAAAAAGCAAGCTTCGGCTTGTTTTTTTCGATATAATGGCTAAAAATACCGTAAAATCATTTTGTCAAAAACTTTTTGCAGTCATTTTGGGGCAATGTCAACTGATTTTGATGGTCAATAATTGAATATTATCTTAGAATTAATTTGCTAGGAGGAGATAACAAAGATGAACATTAGTGAGCAGTTGAAAGCTTATCGGAAAAAATTAAATCTGTCTCAAGATGAGTTGGCAGAAATTGTTTTCGTATCCCGCCAAACGATTTCAAATTGGGAAACGGGTAAATCATACCCTGATTTGAAAAGTCTACTGTTAATGGGTGATTATTTTGAAATTTCCTTGGACAAATTAGTAAAAGGAGATCTTCAAGTTATGAAGGAACAAGTAGGTGTCACAACTTTACATAACTATTCATTCGGTATGATGATAGGGTTTGGCGTTATGATTTTTGGGACTGTATTTTTTATAAAAACACAGAAAACTATCGGGTTGACAATTGGTATCTTAGGTGCTATCATCATGATTTATTCAGCGTTTCAAGCTGAAAGAATCAAGAAAAAATTGGATATTCAAACTTATTCCGAAATTGTGGCTTATATGGAAGGGAGAAAAGTTCTTCGTAGCAATCGAAGAAGTCCTATTTGGAGTGTGATACTAAAAATTATCTTATCTACAGCAGTAACACTTATTATTATCTATCTAGCTTTGCTTCTTTTTTGATAGTAATTGATTTAAAATCGAGACAAACGCTCGATTTTTTTGATTTTCTGTAAAATATCGGAAAATTTTTTAGTTTTTGTCCAAAACCTTTTACTTTTTGTGCTATAATAAATGAGTAAACAAATCAGTTGCACTTTAGTGTGAAATCTGTTAAGCATTGAAATCTGAAAGGAATGACGGTTGCTTTTGATAAAAAGCAGGCTCAAAAATGAATATGATGACATTAACTAGCTGTCCCTTGAAGCAAACCTATTTTGTTTCAGACATAAAAGGCGACCCTGACAGTAGAAAGCACTTGCAAAACTTAGGTTTTGTCAAAAATGCGCGTGTTGCGGTGATGAATCGTGATAAAAATAATGGGGTTATCCTTATCCATAATTCGCGTGTGGCGCTAGATAATACGATTCTAGATAATATTACTTTGTCAAAAAAACTTGTTGGTCACGGAAATTTAGCCAAACTCTCCACTGTCAAACCGGGTCAGATGGTCATGGTCATTAGTATTGCGGTAGCACATCCATCAGATCCTGCCGAAGCAGCGATAAAACGTCGCTTGTTGGACATGGGTGTGACACGAGGCACACGTATCTTTGTTAGAAAAGTAGCACCATTAGGCGATCCAATGGAATTACACGTTAGAGGATATGAGTTGACCTTACGCAAAAGTGAGGCAGAAAAAGTAGAAGTGAGCGTACTAGAAAATGACTGATAACAAACGATTTGCGCTGGTCGGCAATCCCAACTCTGGTAAGACATCAACTTTTAACCTCCTGACGGGGGCTAATCAGTACGTTGGCAACTGGCCCGGTGTGACGATTGAACGAAAATCAGGTAAATACGCGAAAGATAAATCTATTACCATCCAAGATTTACCCGGTATTTATTCCCTGTCTCCCTTTACGCCAGAGGAAAATGTCACAAGAGATTATCTGCTGTCAGATGATTATGATGTGATCATCAATGTCGTTGATGCCACAAATATTGAGCGCAATCTTTACCTGACGACGCAACTAATTGACATCGGTAAACCCGTCGTCATCGCCCTCAACATGACCGATTTGCTGGTGAAACAGAATATCTTCATCGACACGGAAAAGCTATCCTATTCGCTAGGTGTTCCCGTTGTCAATATCTCTGCCCTTAAAAATCAGGGATTTGATACTTTAGTTGACCAAAGTCAAAAAGCAACGACTTCACAAGTCCAACTCCATTATGACGAACGCTTTGAGGCGAGCTTGACGGAACTTTCCAATGTCACGCACATTACCAATCGGTTTGAACTCATTAAGGTTTTTGAAAATGACGAAAAAATAATAGAACGTGTGTCATTATCAGCAAAACAAGCTGAGGAAGTCTCAGAAATTATTGCAATTGCAGAAGCTATTTTTCTGGATGATAGACAAAGCATCGTCGTCAATGAGCGCTACCAATATTTGACAACCCTGACTGACATGGTCGAAAGTCGAACACAAGGCGTTCGACTGAATGTGTCAGATAAAATTGACCAATTTGTGACCTCTCGCTTTTTTGGTTTCCCTTTCTTCCTCTTTGCCATGTGGGCAGTCTACTATGTCAGCATCCAGACGGTTGGCACTATGGGAACAGATTTTGTAAATGAGAAATTGTTTGGGGAAATTGTCCCACATTATGCACAAAATGTGCTTGATTTTTTAAATATCGCACCAATTGGCCAGAGTTTGATTCTGGACGGCATTATCGCCGGAGTCGGCGCTGTTCTTGGTTTCGTCCCACAAATTTTTGTCCTCTTTATCTGTTTGGGCATTCTGGAGGATTCAGGCTATATGAGTCGTGTGGCTTTTGTGATGGATCGTATTTTCCGACGATTTGGTTTGTCTGGTAAATCTTTTATTCCTATGTTGATTGCAACAGGGTGTGGGATTCCGGGTGTGATGGCATCTCGAACGATTGAAAATGAAAGAGACCGTCGCATTACGATTATGGTCACAACTTTCATGCCCTGTTCAGCCAAGCTGCCGATTATTGCCTTGGTGGCTGGCTCGCTTTTCCCTAATAATTCACTGATAGCGCCAAGTGCTTATTTTGTAGGCATTTTTACGATTGTTATGAGTGGTATCATGCTGAAAAAGACCAAATTATTAGGTGGTTCTGTGACACCATTTATTATGGAGTTACCAAATTATCACATGCCTAAATGGTCAAACGTCTTACGCTATGCATTAGATAAAGGTTTGAGTTTTATCAAGCGTGCAGGAACGATTATCCTTGCCATGACGATATTGCTATGGTTCCTAATGACCTTCAATTTCCGTATGCAGGTCGTTGATACAGAGCAATCTATTTTGGCAGGAATTGGTCGAGTGATGTTGCCGATTTTTGCACCACTAGGTTGGACTTCTTGGCAGGCGACAGTTTCAACCTTTACTGGGTTACTTGCCAAAGAAACGTTGGTGTCTACGATGGGTGTTCTCTACCACGCCAAGGGTGGCGCAGCTTTGAATACTGCCATGCAGAGTAATTTCACTGCCTTATCTGCCTATACCTTGCTCTTGTTTAATTTACTTTGTGCACCATGTTTTGCCGCTATCGGTGCCATTTATCGTGAAATGGGAACAGCAAAATGGACAGGCATTGCAGTTGGTTTCCAATGTGCGATTGCGTATATCTTTAGTTTTATCGTTTATCAGTTAGGTACTGTCTTTGTCACTGGTCATGTGGGCTTCCTTGCAGTGCTTGCCGTTTTGATGTTGGTGCTGGTTGGCTACCTTGTCTTTAGAAAACCAGTGTATCAAGCGCCTCAATTATCAGAAAGTGTGACTGTATGAATAGCCAAACGATTATTATTTTTGCTCTAGCCATTGCTGGTGCTGGTTATGCTTTTTATAAATTTATCAAATCGCGTGGTGCTTGTGATGACTGTGGCTGTTCTTGCCCAGTTAAGGAGCGGATGAAATAAAACATATTCAAATCATCACTTGAATATGTTTTTTCTTTATGCTAAAATGAACCTATCAACATTCAAACCAAGATTTGAATGTATGAGGAGTAGAAAAATGAGTGAAGACATTTGTGATATCCGCTGTTTTGATGCAGCAAAAGTAGCGACTGTTCAGGAAGAATTGGCGCTACATAATACTTTAGCCATCAGTCAGTTGTTTAAGATGCTGTCAGATGAACGGCGTGTGAAGATTTTATATGCCTTAGCGACACAAGAACAGCTCTGTGTCTGTGATTTAGCGCTGATTATCGGGGCGACAGTGGCAACAGCCTCTCATCATTTGCGTGCGCTGAGTAAACTAATGATATTGACCCACGATAAAATCGGGAAAATGGTCTATTACAAACTGGAAAATCCAGTCATTCGTCATCTTGTGCTAGATATTTTAAATCACTATCAAGAAGGTGTAATATATGGCTAAATCAGAAACAGTAACTTACAGACTTGTCGGTTTATCCTGTACCAATTGTTCAGCGAAATTTGAGAAAAATGTCAAGGCACTCGAAGGTGTGAGCGAAGCAAAGGTTAATTTTGGCGCTGCCAAGCTAACCGTGACAGGGCAAGTAACAGTTGCAGAGCTTGAACAAGCGGGAACTTTTGACAACATTAAAGTGCTACCCGAACACGAAACACTTTCTGATGATAGCTGTCATCACAAGCTAGCTTTCTGGCATGAAAATCGACATCAATTGCTTGCAGCAGTGCTTATCATGGTGGCTTTCGGCAGTCAATTTGGCTTGGGCGAACATCATGCTTTAACGGCTACACTATTTATCATGGCGATTTTAATTGGTGGTTATCAACTTTTCAGCGAAGGGGTCAAGGATTTAATCAAACTTGACTTTTCAATGGCAACGTTGATGACGATTGCGATTATTGGCGCAACTCTGATTGGTGATTTTGCGGAAGGTGCGATTGTTGTGATTCTTTTTGCCATCAGTGAAATGCTTGAGCGCTATGCCGCTGAACGTGCCCGCCAATCCATTTCCACCTTGATTAAGGTAGTACCAAAAGTCGCAACCATTCGCCGTAATGATTTTGAGCAAACCATCGCAGTACAGGACATTCAAATCAATGATGTTATGCTGATTAAACCTGGTCAGAAAATCGCCATGGATGGTGTCGTTATAAAAGGTGATTCAACCGTTAATCAAGCTGCCATTACAGGAGAATCCCTACCTGTTGATAAACGAATTTCAGATGAAGTCTTTGCAGGAACACTTAACGAAACAGGTTACCTAGAAGTTCAAGTTACAAAACGTGCAACAGATACAACACTTGCAAAAATTATCCAACTCGTTGAAGCAGCCCAAGGTGAACGTGCGCCAGCCCAAGCTTTTGTCGACAAGTTTGCGAAAATTTACACCCCATTCATCATCTTGCTAGCGACCTTAATCGTCATCGTCCCACCATTGCTTTTCGGCGGAAACTGGCAGAGATGGTTCTACCAAGGACTATCAGTCCTAGTCGTCGGCTGTCCGTGTTCTTTAGTCATCTCAACCCCAGTTTCTATCGTGTCTGCCATCGGTAACGCTGCGCGTCATGGTGTCTTGATTAAAGGCGGGATTTATTTAGAAAAAATCGGAAAACTTCAAGCCATTGCCTTTGATAAAACAGGTACTTTGACAGAAGGTAAGCCTACAGTAACTGACTTTGTTGTAGTAGATGAACGCTATAATGAACCCGACTTACTTCAAAAAATATCAGCCTTGGAAAGTTATGCGCAACATCCCCTTGCCTCTGCTATTGTAGCAGCTAGCCAAAAACGAGGAATTGATGAGACACCGATTAGTATTGATAATTTCAAATCACTCACAGGACGTGGTGTGCAGGGAGATATTTCAGATATGACTTACTTTATCGGTAGTCCTAAATTATTTCCGTTAAGTTCAGAGATAGCCAATATTTGTCAAAAGTTTCAGCAAGAAAGCAAAACCGTCATTTGCTTTGGTACAAGTGAAGACGTTCTAGCGATTATCGGCATGCAAGATGTAGTCCGACAAACGAGTCAACAAATGATACAAGAGCTACAGGCACTTGGTATTAAAGCAATGGTCATGTTGACAGGAGATAACCAAGCTACGGCAGAACAGATTGGTCAAGAAGTAGGTGTCTCATCAGTTAAATCAGATTTGATGCCAGCAGATAAAGGACAAGAGATTCAAAGACTCCAAGCAACATTTGGTCATGTTGCCATGATAGGAGATGGCGTAAATGATGCGCCAGCTTTAGCGCTGGCAAATGTTGGCATCGCTATGGGTGTGGCAGGAATGGATACAGCTTTAGAGACCGCAGATATCACGTTAATGGGTGATGATTTGGCTAAACTTCCTTTCATCATCAGATTGAGCCGTCAAAGCTTACGGACGATTAAACAAAATATCACTTTTTCACTGGCTTTGAAAGTCATTGCTTTGTTGCTAGTTATTCCAGGTTGGTTGACACTTTGGATAGCTATTCTAGCGGATATGGGTGCAACGATAATCGTTACATTGAATGGTATTCGGTTGCTGCGGGTGAAGTAAATGACGAATTCAAGTATGAATTAGTAAGCCAGCATGAGCTCTAAAAAATCGTAAGAATGTCTCGTATTCTTACGATTTTTTGTTAGTTAAAAAGGTGGTAATTATAGATTTCTTCGTTTACAAATTAATCAGAAGGAAATAAATAGCGGTATCTAGCAAAAAGCAAGTCAATCATAAATTGGGCTTGATAACTTCCTGTACTTTGAGAAGGAGAGAGACCGAGATCAATGATTTCGTCAAAAACTTTCTGGATTCTAAAAGACTTATTTGATGTAATCAGAACACTTTTGTTTGTCTCGAGATTGATTTGAGTTAGAAAGTCTCCGATATGCCGAAAGAAATTGCCGTAGACCGATAGGAAAATAATCAAACTATTGGCTTCAATCCGTTTGGCGATATCTTTTTGATTATTGCGACCATCATAATAATTGACAAATTTACCTAAAGTTAAAAAAGCATACTGCAATTCTCTTAAAATATCGCCAGAGGAGTGAATACCAAAGAGATAAATATTTTCCGTGTCATGAATCAAGTGGCAAATCTTATCAAGTTGCTCATAATTGATTGCATTTTCAGTCGCTTCGATACTTTTTTAATCAGTTCAGCGTAACGTTGACTGTTTGCTTCAAAGGAAAGATTTGGGGCATAAATTTCATTTTGCTTGTCACTGTTTTCTTGATAGACACGATGACGCGTAATATGGACAGCAGATTTAAAGTCTTGATAGTTGTGGTAGCCTAATTTTTGAATGAAGCGGCTTAAACTCGCTGGAGAGACTAAACAATAATCTGCCAATTCTTCCAATGAAAACTGCGTAAAATCTAGTTTTAAGAAGTTCAGTAAACGTTTGGCAATCAGTGGGGGAAGATTAGTTTCATCACTTGAGGCGATGACAATATCTTGTAATTTACGTCTAACATCAGAAATTTCCATGAGAGTCTCCAGTTTGAATTTGTTCAAGCTAAGCCATCAAACAATGATTTGGCAAGTATACAACCATTCTATCATAATTTTTTTCAAATCATGCAAGCCTTTCATTTTATGAAAGCGTTTCAAAGATAGAACGGAAAAATATCTAAGAAAGCGCTATTATAGAATAGTCATGACAAAGGTAAGCAGGCTTTCAATCTCAATTTTACTCAAATGTTAGATGAATTAAAAAAGACTCTAGTATTTAACAAGGACGATGTTTTGAAGGCACGCTACCATTTAATTAAAAGGAAGGTTTATAACATGAACAAACTAGACGCTTTTATCAACGCTAAGCTTGTCCCTCTGAGTCAAAAAGTCCAGCATAACAAGTATATGTCGACTGTTTCAGAAGGGTTTACAGCTATTTTACCGATAACGATTATCGGCGCAATTTTAACCTTACTTTCGGTGATTCAATTTTCCCCCTATCAAAAGTTTTTAGAAATCACCCATTTGGGCACAATTTTTGGTTACGCAAGTAAAATTACAACGGACATGCTCGGTGTTTACGTAGTCATCTCGATTGCTTATGTGATGGCGCAAAAACTAGGGCATGAAAAAGAACGCTTTTTCGCAGCTATCGGTGCTTTGGTCATCTTTTTCTTGCTTCTACCAACAGGTGCAGATGAAAAATTAGAAAATGGAACAGAAGTTTTCGTCAAAGGTGCGATTTCGACAGAATATCTTGGTGCTAAAGGGATGTTCATGGGGATTATTCTTGGTATTTTTGTTCCTCTGATTTATTCTTGGTTCATTAAACGTGAGATTACGATAAAAATGCCGGCTGGTGTGCCACCACAAATTTCAAATAGTTTTGCCTCAATTATTCCGATTGCAGTTCTTGTTCTTCTGTTTTCAGTTATTCGTTTTGGGTTTGAGCAAACAAGCTTTGGAAATGCCAATGGGTTCATCTATACAATTATTGGCGAACCTTTGATGAAACTAGGCAATAATCCATTTGCTTTTATAACCTTGATTTTAGTTTGTCAAATTCTCTGGTTTTTTGGGATTCATGGTCACTTGGTCATTCGCCCGATTCTTCAAGCTGTTTTCACACCACTTTCTCTCATGAATTTACAGGCATTTGAAAAAGGGCAAGACTTGCCAAATATGATTACCTACCAACATATCGGGACTTATACAAGTCTTAGTGGTAGTGGTGCGCTACTTGGCTTTTCGATTTTAATGGCGTTTGTTGCCAAATCAAAACGCTATAAAACACTTGGGAAAATGGCTTTGCCAGCAGCATTCTTTGGCATTAACGAGCCTATCATTTTCGGTATGCCACTTGTCTTGAATACCATGTTCATGATTCCCTTCATTCTTGGTCCGATTATCATGTTCGTCGTTCCTTATCTCTTACAAGTTTTCCATGTGATTGAAACCTTGCGAGGGGTGACCTTAACATTAGGCGTGCCTGCCCTTGCTTATGGTTGGATTGAAGGGGGTCTGCCAATCTTAATCGTTCAAGCCCTTCTCATCGTTGTGCAAGTTGTGATTTGGTTACCATTCTTAAAAATTGCAGATAGCCAAGCCTTAGAAGAAGAAAAAAACGCGGCGTGAGAAAGAGTTTGAGCGGACTAGCGTTGTAAATAACGCCATTTACTAGGATTGCTAGTCTAAGTCAAGTTTCAATATTTTATGCCGTAAAATTGCAGAAAGGACAATTATGTTAAAAAAATATCAGGCAACATTTCCAGAAGATTTTTTATGGGGAGGTGCGACCGCAGCTTGTCAGATTGAAGGTGCTTATGATGTGGCAGGAAAAGGCTTATCTGTCGCAGATGTCGCCGTGTGTCATACGAAAGAAACACCACGGGCAGAGCGGAAAAATGTTCGCTTGGCACAAGTTTTAGAAGGAAGTAACAGTCAAGACCTTACAAAATATCCCAAGCGTACAGGAATTGATTTTTATCATCACTACCAAGAGGATATTCGTTTGTGTGCGGAAATGGGCTTTTCAGTCTTTCGTTTTTCAATTGCTTGGACACGCATTTTTCCGACGGGTTTGGAAGAAGTTCCCAATGCAGATGGCATTGCCTTTTATCAAAAAGTTTTTGCCGAATTAAAAAAATATAAGCTTGAACCACTTGTGACGATTAATCATTTTGATATGCCCTTACACTTGGTTTTAGAATATGGTGGGTGGAAAAATCGGCAACTGATTGCCTTGTATCGTAAGTATGCCAACGTTTTGTTTGACACCTTTGGGCAAGATGTCAAGTATTGGATTGCCTTTAATGAAATTAACGGTGCTAAGTTTAATGTTTTTTGGTCAACCGGTTTGCTGCGTGAAACCTCTGAAAATTATGGACAAGACTGCTATCAAGCAGCACACCATCAATTCGTTGCAAGTAGCCTGATTGCTAAAGATTTACACGAGAAATATCCTAGCGCACAGATAGGTTGCATGGTTGCAAAGTTTACAAGCTACCCTGCGACAGCTGACCCTGAAAATGCCATGCAAATGATACTTGATGAACAATTGAACAACTACTTCTTTACTGATGTTTTGGTGCGCGGGAAATATCCAAGTTATGCCAGTAAACTTTTCCATGATAATGGGATAGAACTCGACATAGAGCCAGAAGATTTGGTGACTTTAGCTGATAATACCGTTGATTTTCTAGCCTTTAGTTATTATATGTCGAGTGTTTCCAGTGCTGATGACAGTGTTGAAAAAACCGCTGGCAATTTGACCGAGTTAAATAAAAATCCCTATCTTAAAAGTTCAGATTGGGGCTGGCAGATTGACCCGATTGGCTTGCGTTACACCCTCAATGATATGTATGATCGCTATCAAATTCCTTTGTTTATTGTAGAAAATGGACTTGGTGCTAATGATGAACTTTCAGATGACGGGAAAATTCATGACAGTTACCGTATCGACTATCTTAAGCAACATATCGAACAGATGAAAAAAGCGATTCAAGATGGTGTTGACTTGATAGGCTATACAACTTGGTCAGCAGTTGATTTGGTTTCTTCTGGTACATCTGAAATGAGTAAACGTTATGGTTTCGTTTATGTTGAAAAAGATAATGACGGTTGTGGTAGCTTGAAACGAGTTCCTAAAGATAGTTACGACTGGTACAGACAAGTGATTGCAAGCAATGGTGAAGATTTGTAAATTTTGAGATAAGACTAAATTCATTTGAATAAAACCTAGTGATACAAGCACAAATCATGTATTTGTCTATCGCTAGATTTTTTATTTCAATAAAAATTATCGAAAAACGATAAAAAAACATTGACAAACGATTTAAATTTATTTATTATAGATAATATGAAGGAGAAAAAATGATATGAAATTGGAATGGTCACAGAAACAATCGTTAAGATTAACACTTGTTGTCACAGCTATATTTTTCATTGCCATTATCGTGACGATGTTTAATATGCGGTATTTTGTCAACTTGTTGTTGCCATTAAATGGCATTAGAGGGCTCAATCTCACTTATTTTTACATGACCTTGTATGTGTCTATGACTGCGATGTTATGGATTTTAGTCTTATTAGCTTGTCTTGTTCGCAATATTCAAAAAGACATCGTCTTTGAACAAGTGAATATTCGTTACCTCCGTTTGATTAGCTGGTCTTGTATTCTAGTTGCGCTTATCTTATTTGTCTCTGCTTTTTATCATTTCCAATGGAGTGTTCTAGCAGTCGCAGCAACTTTTATGGCTTTGATCGTCAGAGTGATTAAAAATGTGTTCTGCCAAGCACTTTTAATCAAAGAAGAAAATGCCTTTACAATCTGATGGCAATTATTGTTAATATTGATGTGATGATGGCAAAACGGAAAATGAGCGCAGGCGAATTGGCAGAAAGAATTGATTTAACGCCAGCAAATTTATCCATTTTGAAAAATAACAAAGCAAAAGCAGTCCGATTTAGTACACTTGAAGCGCTTTGTCGGGAATTGAATTGTCAACCGGGAGATATTTTAGAGTATCAACCTGATTCTGATGAAACCAGATAAGGAGCAAACAGATGGCTTTAGTCATGTTAGCAGTTTTCGTGATTTTAATTAGTCTAGCGATTTATTTAGCAAGGCATAGCAAACTAAAATCTTGGCAAATATTTGCACTTATTTTTGTCTTGTTGATAGGCCTCGTGTTTTTAAGTGAGTATATAATTCCCAGACTTTAGAAATGAGAAAGATGATGTTGGAAAAAATTGTAAAAGAAAAAATGCAGACTAAATCACGTCAGATTAAAAGTCAAGAGATTATTTTTACACTAGTGATGATCCTCCTTGCTTATTTAGCAATCAAACTTTTTATGGCAGCGAGTGGTGGCCTATTGTTGGCTATTTTGACAATCTTTTTCTGTGCCAGTATCCTTGTTTACTTGAAAGCTAAAAAATTGAAATTGACGAAAACGCAATGGCTTTATCTGGCTTATGTCCTCTTGCTAAGCCTAGCCATCACCTTAACTGAAAATAAAATCCTCCAAAGCGTTAATCTGTGGCAGTTAGCGATTAGCCTAACTTATTGGCTCTTAGTTCTCCTCGGCGCTCGGAGAAATGGTTGCTTGGATTATCACATCGTCTATGATTTTTGGGACAGTCTGGTGATTAGAACCGCAAGATTTGAGAGAAGAGAAGGATTAGAGCTAGCAACTTTAAACGGGCAAGTAAAAGCTGGTCTAAACTTTAGAAGCAGTCACCTTTTTAAAATCATGATAGGTTTAGCAATTTCTGCACCACTTTTGTTGCTTGTCATGGTTCTATTAGTCAATGCTGATGCCGTATTTGCGACAATGGTCATCACCTTATTTTCCTTCTCCCTTGGGGTAACAGTAGAAAATACACTTATCCTTCTAGCTGCGATTTGTATTGGCTTATATATCGGTCGATTGATTAATCAAAATCTCAAATCTAAGCCAATCCCTCATTCTCCCATCAAGCCCCTAGGACACGCTAATCTGGTTTTCATGACGATAATCAGTGTATTCGTTCTCATCTATGCCTTATTTTTGAGCGCCTCGATTATCACTTGTCTCAAATTAACCGCCAAAACAGTTGATTATCAAGTTGTTGAAGCTGCAAGGAATGGTTTCTTCCAACTCCTAATCGTTGCATTGATTAACGTTGCCATGTTTTTGATTGTCAAAGTACTGAGCGAGAAAAATAAACAAATTCAAGTCGGCTTGACACTAATCGGGCTTGAAACTTTAGGCATCATCATCTCAGCATTAGTTAAAATGTTACTTTATATCTCAAGCTTTGGGTTAACTATTTTACGTTTTAACACCTCGATTTTTATGATGATTCTATTTGTCTGTGTCACGATTTTTATCTCAGCTTTATGGCGTGATTACAATTACACAAGATTGACAACTGCTTTTGTCGCCTTTTGTATTCTTGGCCTCAGCTTCATCAATTCAGGTAATCTGATAGCCCAGTATAATTTTCAGCAATTTAGCACAGGAAAAATCACAGAATTTGATGCTGACATTTTAGATAAAATCGGTGTAGAAGCCGTCCCAACAGCATATGATATTTATCAAAAAACAGATAACATCGTCTTGAAAAATCAAGTTAAGCGTTACCTGATTAACACGCAAAACGAAATGGCCAATCAAAAAATGATGATAACAGTTCAACGTTTACAAGCTGATAAACAGATTAAGCGTGCACTTGATTGATCCTCTGAAAATAATTTTTATTTTTCGACTATTCTTATTAATTATGATAAAATGATTGTAGATATATCCGTTGTTTTTGCATTATTATTATTTAGATTGGAGGAAAATATTTGGCAAAATTACAGGAAGAAATGTCTGAACAAATGGAATTGCGGACATTCTATCAAAAAACGCGTGAAGCGCGTGGCTATACTTATGGTGAGATTGAGACAGGCTATCTGCATAGTTCTCAAATTTCACGTTTTGAAAAAGGTGAAAGCATGTTTTCGGCTGAGTGTCTTTTATTAGCGATTCAGGGGCTTAACATGACCCCTACCGAGTTTTTTGCTTTGATGCCGACTTATGAACCCAGTAGGTTACATGTTTTTATGAAACAAATGAGTGACTATGCTATAACTAATGACATAGAGGGGATGAAAAAGTTATTAAAGCCAAGAGCTAAGAAAAAAATTGATAAAATCTATAATGTCATGGTTAAAGTAACGATATTTGACTCGTCAGGAGGAAATTTAATTACAGATAACGATCGAAAGCTCATTCAGGACTATCTAACAGGTATCGAACAATGGACACTTTTTGAAATTGATGTTTTCTCTGCATGCTTGGAAGCGTTAAGTCTGAAAGAAGCCTATTATTTGGGGCTAGAGATGCTAGATAGCGATGAACTATCTAATCTATTATATTCTCATGCAGATAACGTCAAAAAAGCTTTAGTAAATTTATATGTTCATATGGTATGTAATGAACAGTACACGCGAGCGAATAGAATTAAGAATGAGCTAGATGAACTTTTGGATGCGTGGGATATGGAAGGGAAAATTATAGTTTACATTTTTGAAACTTTTTCTAAATTTAAACGTGAAAAAAGCTCTGAACTTTTCGAGGAGATACAGAGCGATATTCAGGTTTTAAAAAAATTTGGTGCTACAGATTTTGCCAAACGAATAGAGATGTTTATGGCAAAAGAACGTTAAACACTAGTTGCTTTATATTCTATTCTATGTTAGTGCATAGGTGGAATAAGTGAGCGTAAAAAAGCTAACATATTGAATTTCTCCTTTCGTTTTACTCGATAGATTTATTATAGCATCAGAAAATATTTTAAAATGCAGAATTGAGAATCTGCAAGGGTAAAAGAATCAAATTGATAATTCTCAGGACATAAAGCTAAAGTCCTGAGAATTATCAATTTTTGTTTTAAAGTCAAGAGAATATACAATTTTCATCATCAAGTCATGCAGATTCTCAATTTTTGAAATTTAGGGATTTTTTTGTAGTAGAATTAGACTTGTAAGCTAGTTCGAACGACTTTCAAAACTTAATTGTTTATCTATCTCCATTTCGTTTTGTTTTAAATGGGGGATAGCATGCTAATGACAAGATAGAAGGAGTCAATATGACGAAAATTAAAAAAATTGCAATGTTAACAGTTGCGGCAGCAACATTAGGGACAGCAGTTGTTGTTGCCCATGCAGATAATCCACATCCATGGTTAATTGATCAATGGGATCATAGTTCAACAAGTGGTTCAACTAATGCTTATTCAAATTATTCAGTTTTAGACACTCGTAAATACGGTTCTATTGCTTATGTTAATAATCGTTTAGGTGTCACTCGTAGTTATGATAGTAAAGATTATGGTGCTGCTTGTACATCGCATAAGCAAGATAGATGGGATGCAGGGACCAAGTCATATCCTGGCTGGAATGTTTACTACTTTGGTAATTAAAATGTTGAAAAGAATCAATGATTTTAGAAGGTTAGCACAAGCACAGTTTGTGCTGGTCTTCTTTTCGCTATTATTTTGTTTCTTAGCTTTTGCGGGTATGCACTTTTTTGACCCTAATGGTGGATTACCTTATCCGTCTGATAATGCGATAATTATTACAAAAAATCTAAGTAAGACTGCTAGTGGAAAATTTTATACGTATCTAGAAGAAATTGCTAATACTGAACAATTAACAATTATTAAAAATGTTCTAAATGATGCTGGAGAAATACGTGGCTACGTATTTGGATCAAGAAAAAATACTTTTAATAATGATAAAGTCTACACCAGAGATCAAAAATTGTTAAAATCAACTACCGTGGAAGGCAGTTATTATGTTGTTGGCAATATGCCACCTAATAGAATGCAAAGTTTACGTGAAATGAACTTGAAATTTGAGATATTTAATACCCCTATATGGTTAGTTGCTGTGTCATTTCTAACAGGAGGGGATTTATATTCCTTATCGTTCTTTGTATTATTGCTCATGTTTTTTGTCGTTAGTTACGCTTTGCTTGTTATCAGGCTTAAAGAAGCAGTAATTGAGCGGAGTTTTGGTATTTTCCAGAGCAGAAATTTTAATCGCTTTCTCAAGTCTTTGGTGACAATCGTGATTAGTTTTGCTATTTTAGGAATAGCTATTTCGGCTATAAATGACTACTTCGCAACAGTTAAAGTTAAGGCTTTCTTTCTAACTTTAGCTATGATTGTCGTACTTTTATTTATTTTACAAATCATAGCTTACACCGTTTTTTTGTGGCAAGTTATGACTGCAAATATTTCAGATATTCAAAAAAATAAGCTAAGTGGTAAAAAAATACAAGCCGTATGGCTTATTGTGATTGCGTTGAGTACGGTATTATTGACGCATGAGACGTCGGTAATCAGTAAAAATTATCCTAAATATCTGTCTCAAAAACATTTGGTCAAGGAATGGCAACCTGCTGAAAATTATGCAAGAATCTGGTGGAGTTTTTTAGATGATGATAATCTGGAAGGAAATTCAGCTGAAAAAAATGAACAGATGAAATTAGACAATCAGAACATGAGAAACTTTGCGAACAGTATTTCAAGTGATGATGTTTTGATTTCCAAATTAGCAAACGAGCAGGCGAGCTGGTTTGGTAAAGTAGATGTTTATGTTGAAGGAAAAGGGGCAGAGATTAGAGCTGTTAATCCTCAAATAGCCGAAAAAATTTATATTGTCAATCCACAAGTATTGAAATTAAATAGAGAGATTCATCCAGAAAGTCAATATCAAGTTAAGTCTGATAAAGCAGTAACAGTCTTTATTCCTGAAAAATATCGAAAAGATTTGTCGGAGATAAAACTTATCGCTTTGAGAGGACTGTCTGATGTTGTATCAGACGATGAGGTTGACTGGCAATTTGTTCCAAATAGGCAAGAGATTTTCCTATTTATGTTGGAAAGCGAGTCAAACTTATCTTTACCAGATAGTGACAGGAAAGATATGATATTGATTGACTTGGACTGGGGAAAATTACCCAAAAATGAAAAGACTGACTTTTTGATAGGCAATTTTACCTTTGATGCGATGTATGATGCAAGAGGCTTACAGAAAAAACTAACTGATAATCATTTGATTCAAAAAGTTAATCATTTCCAAAATGTTAAAATGAGTTTGGAAAATACAGTTAATGATTTGAATCGGCAGTTTATTTCTTCCATTTCCTTGATACTAGTGATGTTTTTATTGCAACTATTAGTCATCTATGATTTCTTGAAAATGCAGATTCAGCTTAATGGCAAGCAAATTATTATCCGTACCCTTAATGGGTTAGGATTTCATCGTTCTGTTTATAGACACTTTGCATCTTTGTTGATGACACTGAGTTTGGTGGAAGTAGTTTGCTGGTTTTGGTTAGAAACTGGAGAGGTTTCATTAATTTTAATTACAGTGTACTTGCTTGCGATTTTACTCATTTATTTTGTTGCATTTCGTCAATTACATCAAAATAAATTAAGCATCCTAAAAGGAGGAGACATCAGTTGATAGAATTAAAAGAATTGAGTAAAAGTTTTGGCGAGAAAATTGTCTATCAAAATGTGGCTTTAAAATTTGAAACAGGAAAATCATATGCCTTAGTCGGTGCGTCTGGCAGTGGTAAGACGACTTTATTAAATGCCATCGGACGTCTCGAAAAGCCGACTAATGGCGAAGTTTTGGTAGCATCAAAGAATGTTTGGCAGATGAAAGAAAAACAATATTTTAAAGATTATTTAGGGTATATTTTTCAAAGTTATGCCTTGATTGATGATAAAAGTGTTGCTCAAAATTTGAAGATTATTGAAAAAGATAAGCAAAAGCAGATAATAGCACTTGAAAAAGTTGGCTTGGATGAGTCTTACTTAAAATTAAAGATTTATGAATTATCAGGCGGTCAAGCTCAACGTGTTGCTATTGCTCGAATGTTATTAAAAAATCTTAAAATCATTTTGGCTGATGAACCAACAGGTGCTTTAGACGACCAAACTGGAGAACAGGTTGGTGAATTATTACTATCTTTGGTTACAGCAGACACAACTTTAATTGTTGCGACACATGATTTAGCGCTTGCGAATCAGATGGATACGATTATTTATATGAAAGATTTGAGGAAATAGATGAAAAAGAAATTGGTTTTGCTTGGAATATTACTTATTATTGCTGGTTTAGGTATATTTTTTGTTACTAGAAATTTATTTGGAAAGGGAAGTCCGACACAAGATTTAGGTGTTAAACAGATATTAAAAAATGAATCGTCCACGGTAAAAATAATTAACATAAAAGAAGCAGGCTATTATGATATCACAACATTAAAAGCAAATGAAGTAGAAAAATCAAGTAGTCAGATTCCAGATTTAGATAAAACGCGTCGTGGGCAGTATTTTAATAAAAATGAGTCCGTTAGTTTAAATTCAGGCGAGGAGGTAATTTTTAATCCAGCAAAATTTGAAAAAATCCCTGAAAGTAATAATGCTTACATCTTGACTGATACAGGAAATTACTTAATTGGAGAACAATTTCCAAGCGGAGAGTACACTATTTCTTTTGAAGGGGAGTTGACGGCATGGACAGATAAATCTGGAAATGTTACGCAAGGAGAGGTGCAGATAGTTGTTTATGCACCAGAAAATGTAAAGGATTCGGAAAGTTTCCAAGTAACAGATGACAAGCAAAACATAAAGATTAAATTGAAAAATAAAAGGTTTTTAGCAATAAAAACAACCAATCCAAATGTTTCAGTTGTTTTAACACCTGTTAAATGAAAAACGAACAATGACGTTCAAGTTAGAAGATAAAAAATTATTAACAGTAAAAAGTAATGGTGTTGATAATTTTTCAAATTGATAATTCTCAGGACTTTAGCTTCATGTCCTGAGAATCATCAATTTTTGTTTTAAAGTCAAGAGAATATACAATTTTTATCATCAAGTCATGCAGATTCTCAATTTTTGAAATTTAGGGATTTTTTTGTAGTAGAATTAGTCTTGATAAGTTAGTTCGAACGACTTTCAAAATTTAAGTGTTTATCTATCTCCATTTAATTCGTTTTGTTTTAAATGAGAGATAGTATGCTAATGACAAGATAGAAGGAGTCAATATGACGAAAATTAAAAAAATTGCAATGTTAACAGTTGCGGCAGTAACATTAGGTGGAGCAGCTGTTGGAGGAGGGAAAGCATCCGCAGCCACTGATTATCCTCATCCTTGGGCTAGAGATAAATGGGATCACAACATAAGCTTAACAAACGTCAGCTCGTCTTATAAGAATTGGTCTATGTCTGGCAAAGCAGATATTGTCAAAAATAATAAAGTCCAAACTGGTGGTTGGAAAGGTGCAGGGCAAACTAGTTCCATTAGTGTTGGACACCTACCGTGGGAAATCACAAGTACGCCAGAGCCTTGGTGGGAATACCAATAATAGGTTGATTTTGTAGACTTCAATACTGCATGTTCAATCAACCGTAAAACCAAAATGATTGACATAATCCATATGTGAATTTTGGTTTTATACTTGTTTGAATATCAATCTGTTGAAAAAATATCGTCATCTACTTTTTAGGAGTGAACACTTGATATGAAGAAAATCTTACAAAGTAAGTACCTAATTATTTTTATCGCTACATTTTTTCTTGGCTTGCTATCATTTGTTCAAGTGCGAGAAATTAAATCATACATCGTCTATCCGGCATCGGAAACTCTATCGATTAAGCAAGTCGATGATATGAAAGCTAACAAAGATTATTTTAAAATCTTAGAACAATTTGCTGTTACGCATCATATAGAGTTATATTATCCTGTTGTGACTTCAGGCAAAACAGAAACCTTTACTTTTGGAAAAGGTGAAGATTTGACAAAGTTAAAAAATAGTTATGTGGTTGGTGGCTATTGGTCATCGGACAATCTGAGTCAAGCTGATTTAGATTTTTTGAAAAGTAAAGGTATTATTTCTGAAAAATTTCCAGCCTTTTCACCTCAAATGTCAGGTTTATCACTCTTGTTTAGTGGTTTGAAATCTTTAATTACTTGGGGAATTATCATAACTTTTATAACAATCTTAACGTTGTTGAAACTACTGAAAAGTAAGGCGGTAATTATCAGAAGAAGTTTAGGTACTTTAAGAAAATATGCTTTGATAGAACTAGTAACGGATATTGCGAGTTATCTAGTGTTTAGCATGAGTATTTTTACACTTGTTGGCGTTTTAAATGGTGGATTAGTTTATTTCTAACGTTATCAATCGTCATTATCATCTTACTTATATTGGCCAATTTATTATTGTTTTTGGTTATTCAATTTTCAAACCCGATTTCAATTTTCAAAAATAAATAGGCTGGGACAAAAGTCCACAGTCACTAAAATAAAAAGCAAGCTAATCCAATCAATTTTGATTGTTCTAGCCTGCTTTTTTTCTATATCCGACAGGTTACCATCAGTTTTCTGAGATTAATCGCCAT
>NZ_BAAGGP010000017.1:0-40616 GCF_054658615.1 Pseudolactococcus yaeyamensis | reverse complement strand
ATGTCTGCACAGGCGACAATCTCAAGCTGCTGATAAAATGCTTTGATGTCTGCAAGGTAGGTTCTACTGATGACACCCGCACCAAGTATGCCGAGTTTAAATGTTCTCATCCTAAATTCCTCTCTGAATTAACTTATTGTGTACCATTACTTCTGCCTCCTATTCTTTACTTCATTTTATCAATTCAAAATATATTTTTCTCCTTAAAACTTGTGTATACTCTATGCATATCTTGCGGTAATTATATCTAAGCCCTCTTAAGTTATTGGAGATATAAGTCATTTTACGAGTCACCCCATCAATTTATTACATAAATTTAATCATATATTGCTATGACATCTTATAAATGATAGAATCTTAGTATAGGAGGGAAAAGTATGTACCATAATTATTTTGAAAATTTGAATTTTAACAATGGAGAAAAAATCAATTTATCAAATAAGATTGATACAGCTTTCTCTGAAACAACACATTGGCACCCTTTTATCGAAATACTTCTATGCCTGCAAGATAGTGCAGAAGTCATCATTAATTTTAAAACGTATCATCTCAAAACAAACGATATTGTCATCATATATCCTGGAGAACTACATTCACTTAGGCATGCATCTGAAAAAGGATTTATTTTAGTTCAGTTTTCTATTGATTTACTCATGATTATGGGTGAACTTTATAACAACTTTTCTATGTTTCGACAGCAGCATCATATTAAGTATGCTGCTTCAAACATTAATGCTGACAAAATGACCGGAGCTATCAAACAAATGTCTGAATTTTATTACTCCGACCTATCATTTAAGGAAGTACACATCTACTCACTTTTGCTAGAATTTTTTACAAAAGTAGGACAGTATTTTATCAATAATAAAAAAGAAGAAGTACTTTCAGACAATCCAAATATGGAAAATAACGCTATTGAACTTATGACAGAAGCTTGCCTCTATATTTCTAAGAATTGTACCAAATCACTCATGCTGGATGATATTGCTAATTACATCGGGTTTAGCAAATTCCACTTCTCACATTTATTCAAAGCTTATACAAATATGACTTTTATTGAGTTTCTTATGGCTGAACGTATCAAACGAGCAGTATTTTTAATCTCAAATTCTAAATCTTCTATCATTGAGATTGCAGCAAATTCTGGATTTTCAAGCGTTTCATCATTTAATCGCACATTTAAAAAACAAAAGGGCATTTCTCCTAGCCAGTTTAGAAAAATGATTGGTCAAGCGTATCTGGATACTAAAGAATAACTTACAACATTTTAGTATAAAGTAAAGAAAAAACTGTCTTACTAAAGCCAGACTGATATTCTGACTTTGGTAAGACAATTTTTAAATACACTATTATTTTGAGTAAAAAAAGTTATAAGGATCAAAATTAATCCGTAGCTTCTTTTTCTTCTGATCTTTTACTATTCACATTTTTGATGATAGCGACGATTTCACCTCGTCTGGTTTCAATGTCACCATGGCGTTTCAGATAAACCGCATTTAAAATGGCTCCGAAGATTAGTACTTTGGCGATAAATATAAACCAAAGCATCAAGGCGAATACCACCAAACTTCCGACGATTTTCAAGTCTGCCATTGCATCTGTTGTTCTTCCGATATATTTCCCTAGGACATTGGTCAAGAAAACTAAGACGACGGTTGAGAAAATAGCACCAGGTAGGACATACTTGATTTTGCGAATTTTAACATTTGGCATGATGAAATAAAGCAGGGCTAAGGCAGCAAAGACAGTGATGGCAACAGCCGGCACTGTCATATTATGCAGTGTTGTATAAAATTTCATGTCAAATTTAACATGCTCATAAATCTTCTCAAGGACTGTCTGACCAAATGTTGAGAGCAAAACGGCAACAAATAGGAAAACAATAATCGCAAAACTTGCAATGATTGAAAAAAATTGACTGACGATAAAATCCCTATGCTCACTGACCTCATAAGCCTTGTTCATCGCCATTTGTAGGCTTGTCATGGCTTTAGAGAAAGTCCAGAAAGCGGTTAAAACGGAAATAGACAACAAGCCTGTACTAGGCTGCGCAAGCGCACTCCTAACAATCGTCGCAACCGTTGCATAAAGTTGTTTCGGCAAATTACTCTTTAGAAAATCAAGAATTTCTGACGTATTTAAATGCAAAAACGGCAAAACATTGGCTACGATCATCAACAAGGGAAATAGTGACAAAAGCAAGTAATAAGCCACGGCAATACTGGATAAATTCATCTCAGCTGATTTATAAAAAGTCATAAAATAACTGAGACGCTTAGAATTTTTGATTGAGGCAATGAACTTTTTCATGGCAATTTAATAGGTTCGCTCTTGACCTTGGCTGGTCAAAATCACTGGGCCTTTTTTTGTCACGACAAATTGATGCTCGTATTGACAAGAAAGACTACCATCAAGCGTTGTATACCCTCGTTCATTACTTGGATGGTCAATTTCCCAATCGCCTGTGTTAATCATCGGCTCAATGGTCAAGACCATCCCTTCACGCAAGCGAAGCCCTTTGCCTTGTGTGCCATAATGCGGGACAAGCGGTTCTTCATGCATGGTTGGACCAACACCGTGACCAACCAAGTCACGTACAACACCATAACCAAAGCTCTCAGCATATGATTGGATGGCATATCCAATATCACCAATGCGATTACCTACTTGCGCTGCTTCAATCCCACGATAAAGACTTTCTTTGGTGACAGCCATGAGCTGTTTGACCTCGTCAGAAACTTCACCAACTGCATAGGCCCAGCACGAATCCGCAACGCCACCGGTAAAGTTATCTGCCAGAGCCTTCATCGCCAGACCATCATCAAAGTTGACCTTGCTCATGTCAATACCGCCACCTGTCCCAATGACCATATCGACCTTAATCAAATCACCTGATTTCAAAATATGACCTTTGCGCGGAAAGCTGTGTGCCACCTCGTCGTTAAGGCAGCAACAAGTGGCATAAGGATAGGGATTGACATTGCCTTCATCCACACCAATTTGCAAGGGAATAGCATTTTTTTCTTTACAGATGCGGCGGACGTAACTTTCGATTTCCCACATGTCAATGCCCGGTTTAATGATGTCACGAAGACCAACATGGATGCTCGCTAAAACTGCTGAGGCGTCCTGCATCATGGCAATTTCGCGCGGTGATTTGAGTGTAATCATGAATAAAATATCCTTCTCGTTTTTTAGTCTATGTCTATTTTATCAAATTTCTAACGCCTTTAGGGAACTATTTCGCTAGTAAACACATTTCTGCCATCTAAAAATAAAACCGTTTGTATTTTTAGGTTTCAAAAAGTCATACCATCACAAAAAATACAAAACTTGATTTTTCAGCGCATTTTGGTATAATTTCCTTATTATAAAAATGTAAATTGGAGATTACTATGGCTTTGGCTAAGATTGTATATGCCAGCATGACGGGTAACACCGAAGAGATTGCTGACATCGTTGCAGAAAAACTTGAGGCACTTGGTCTTGATGTCGATATTGACGAGTGTACGACAGTTGACGCATCTGATTTTGTAGATGCTGATATCGCTATCGTCGCTACTTACACCTATGGTGACGGCGAGTTGCCTGACGAAATCGTTGATTTCTATGATGACTTACAAGATTTGGATCTTTCAGGTAAAATCTTCGGTGTCATTGGTTCTGGTGATACTTTCTACGATGAATTTTGTAAATCAGTTGATGATTTTGAAGCTGCTTTTGCGAAAACTTCAGCTGAAAAAGGCGCTGACAGCGTTAAAGTTGACTTAGCCGCTGAAGCAGACGATATCGTTAAACTTGAAGCATTCGCTGAAACACTTGCCGCTAAAGTTAGTTAATTTAAATCGTTCAAAAATAAAAAGTGCGAGATTCTCGTGCTTTTTTAATATGAAACTAAATACAAAAAGCCCCCAAAATAGGGCTTTTATCAACTTAAATGGAGCCGGTGGGAGTCGAACCCACGTCCAAATGTCTTGCTATATCAGCGTCTACAATCATAGGGACTGTCTACATTTAACAAGCTGACGAGACAATCCTCGAACAAAGTCAGCTTGCGAGTCTCTTAATCTCTTCTTTGACGTCAAAACACCGTCAAATCGTATCCTACTCAATTAGGCCATCAAATCGCCATAGGCGAGCGAAAGTCAGGCACGCAGGCTGTGGTTTAGGCAGCTACTGCGTAAGTTTGTGTATTTTTAGCAGTTATATTTATCTGCGGCGGTTTAGAGTGGCGCCTCACTAATCGCAGCTCATACGCGACAACACCTGTCGAATCCAGAACGACCCCGAATTCTAAGTCACTATGACAAGCATAAGTTGACTTTTATGTTCCAAAAAGTCTAGCAAGTGACCTCTTGGAAATCCATTATAGCACTAAATGGCGACTTCTACAAGTTTTTTATCGCCTACTGTTAGCTCTAACTTACCATGAAACTGCTCAATTAAGTCTAGCTTTAGCTGCTCAATGTCAGCTGTATCCGCAAAGACAGAGATGACGACCTTATCCGTGAAAACTGAGTCGGCGATAGTCTGACCAGCACTTGCTAGATACCTAGAAACATTGTCAAAAAGCCCGTAATCCATGTGGAGGTCTAGCTGCGTCTGCTCGACGATTTTGACGATCCCAACGGCGTCAATGGCGTGGTTGACACTACCTGCATAAGCACGAATCAGACCTCCCGCGCCGAGTTTGACACCGCCAAAATAACGTGTCACGACGGCGACAAGGTTGGTCAGCTCACGTTTTTTTAGTATTTCTAACATCGGTACCCCTGCTGTTCCAGAAGGTTCGCCATCATCGGATGAGCGTTGGACTTCTTGATGCTCACCGATTGTGAATGCCGAAACATTATGGTTGGCTTTATGGTGCTGTTTTTTGATTGAAGTGATAAATTCACGTGCCTCGTCTTCACTCGTCACGCGCTTGAGGTGGCAAATAAAGCGTGATTTTTTAATCTCTTCTTCAAATATAAAATCATTTTTTATCGTAATCATCATAAAAATATTGTAACATTTTCTGTTGAATTACGTATAAGAAAGTATGGATAACTTATTTGGTCGCTTGCTGACGCGACAAGAACTTGGCGATGACTTTGAGCGTCTACCTAAACATACTATAACTTTCCCCGGCATGGTATGCAATAACAAGTCTGCCACCTGCCAACGCTGCGGGACGACTTCTACGCTTCAGACTGTCAAACTAGAAATCTCCGCTTACTTTTGTCCGGAGTGTCTACATCTGGGTCGGGTTCGATCTGATGAATGGCTCTACCACTTACCACAACAAGACTTTCCGCCTCAAGAGACGCTCCTTTGGAACGGCCAACTCACGCCCTACCAATCCGAAATTTCTCAGAAACTTATCGTGGCTGTTGATCAAAAATCTCAGATTTTAGTCCATGCCGTTACAGGGGCGGGTAAAACTGAGATGATTTATGCTGCGGTGGCTAGGGTCATCTCAAAAGGGGGTGCTGTTGGCATTGCGACACCCAGAACTGATGTTGCTCGTGAACTGCACGCCAGATTATCCCGTGACTTTTCAATCCCAATTTCACTGCTACACGCTGATTCTGAGCCTTATTTTCCGACAGCACTCGTCATCTCGACAACTCACCAGCTCTTGCGCTTTCGCGAGGCCTTTGATTTGCTGATTATTGATGAAGTGGACGCCTTTCCCTTTGTGGACAATGATGCCCTTTACTTTTCGGCTGAGCGGTCTCGAAAAACTGCGTCAACGCTGATTTATCTGACTGCGACATCTACTGACAAACTGGATAAATTAGTTAAGTCTGGTCGGTTAAAGCAGGTCTCTTTGTCACGCCGCTTTCATGGCAACCCCCTCGTCGTCCCTCGCCCCATCTTTACTAGCAGCGAAAAACGCATCTACCGTCACATCAAAAAACAGCGTGAAACAGGTTTTCCACTCCTCATTTTTACACCCGTCATTGCCTTTGGGACATTATTCTCTGAGCGCTTGTGCCGTCTTTTCCCAGATGAAGGTATAGGCTTTGTTGCCTCTACTAGTGAAGATCGTGCTGATGAAATTGAACGCTTTCGACAAGGTCAACTCACGATTTTAATCTCTACGACGATTTTGGAGCGTGGTGTGACCTTCCCAAAAGTTGATGTTTTTGTGATCAATAGTCACCATCGCCTGTTTACAAAATCTAGTCTGATTCAGATTGCAGGACGGGCAGGACGAAGTCCTGAGCGACCGACTGGTCTGGTCTACTTTTTCCATGCTGGTTTGACCAGAGAGATGACGCGAGCCATCTCCGAAATTCGCCAGATGAATCGTTTGGGAGGTTTCACATGACCAATTGTTTGTTGTGTCACAATACGCTAACACCTTCTTTTCAATTCTCTGATATATTCTTATCTCGAAAACCAAGAGAGACTGTTTGCACCGATTGTTGGACAGAGTTTGAGGTTATCTCAGAAAAACATTGTCAAATCTGTTATAAGCCGAATACTGATGGCATTTGCAAGGATTGTCAACAACGCAGTCCCTCCAACTTACATCGTGCCATTTTTCACTATAATGATTTTGCGAAAACTTATTTTCAAGCCTATAAATTTCAAGGTGATTTTAGACTGCGCTCTGCCTTTAATACTGTGCTTACAAACAGCTTAAAAAACCAACTCATCGTACCAGTACCCGTATCACCTGAGCGTCTGCAAACTCGAGGCTTTAATCAAGTCACTGGCTTTTTAAGTAGTGCTAATCTCTCCTATCTCGATCTATTGACAAAAAAAGAGACCCGTCACCAATCTCATAAAAATCGGTCTGAGCGTTTAGCTTCTGATAATCCATTTGTGATGAAAAAGGCTGTCATCATTCCTGATAAGTTAGTCATTTTTGATGATATTTATACCACTGGCACAACCCTTAGACATACCGCCAACACATTAAAAAACGCGGGCTGTACCCACGTTTCAACTTTTTCATTATTTCGCTGAGTTTAAAAAATCAACGACCAAATTTTAGGTAAAAAAATCAGCATGCCAACGATAACCGCATAGAGCGAAATAAATAAAACCGCTCCTGCTGCCATATCTTTGGCATTTTTTGCTAACATAGAAAAGTGATACTCACTGGCTAAATCGACGACATTTTCAATCGCTGAATTGATGATTTCTCCAAAAATCACGAGGAAGATTGCCAGTAATGAGAAGAGCCACTCCGTAATTGAAATCCTAAAAACAAAGCCAAAAATGATGGTTATAATAGCACTCACTGCGTGCTTGCGCAAGTTACGTTCTTCACGAAAGGCTGTGATAATCCCAGTTAGTGCGAATTCAAGTGAGGCATAAACCGTCAGATTCTTCCATTTTTTAGCTGATTTTTTATCTTGTAAGACCATAAGCTGTCAAAATCTCTTCCTGTAAGGCAAACATCACTTTCTCGTCCTCTGGTACCATGTGGTCGTAGCCGTTGATATGAAGAAAGCCATGTACCGCTAAAAAGCCCATCTCACGCGCATAACTATGGCCGTAATTATCAGCCTGTTCTTGCGCTTTTTCAATAGAGATATAAAGCTCACCAATAAAACTATCAAAGTCTTCTAACTCTGCCTGAAGTTCTTCTGGCATCTCAAAATCTTCACCAAAAGCAATGTCTTCTGGTTCATATTCTAAACTGACCACATCCGTGGGGACATCTTTTCCCCTATACTCACGGTTAATGACCTGAATCTCATCATTCAAAACATAAGTAATGGCCATTTCTTTATTTTCAGGTAAATGGATAAAATCAGCTGCAAAATTTAGTAACTTAATCGTATCTTCTTGCAATGTTTCAGGTACTTTACCTGTCTTATCTTGCATCTCAATGTACATAAGTATCCTCGTTTTTGTTTATAGTTTAATTATAGCATAAAATCAATATTTTATAGATATGGCATCAATTCTTCAACCAATTTTAGAAAATCCACTTCCAATGCTATCGCTAATTTTTTTAAATTCGATAAAGTTGGTGTATTCTTCCCTAACTCATAATTCATTAAAGTTTTTTCACTTATAAAACCTTCCGCCATAAAAAATTTCATTTCCCTATCTGAGATAAAATCCATTCTATTTTTTGAGATATCAGTCAAGTCCATACGGTGTGATTTCAATATCTCTCCAATTTTTATACAATCTTTGTTGTATCCATTCCTTATTGTCATAGTTATATGATACCATAAAGTACCTTAGTTCCTTAGAATAAAATGTAATTAGCGTATAATAAATTTATGAAATACAATATAACATAAAAAACAAAAAGGAGGAAGTCTATGATTTCTAAAATCTCATTTCTCGTAAATAGTGTGCGCACTATCACCTCCCCCTCACAAAACGATGTTACGACATATTTCGTGTATGTCAATTTTAAAGATTTACCCACTAAATTACCACTTGATGTAAATCCTCGTAAACCTAAAATGACAACGCAAGTTGCGAAACAACTGATCGAAGCCGTAACCTCACCAGAAACTGATTTCGATATTAACAATCGTGGAATCGTCATAGTTGCAAAAAATTTAAAATTTTACCCCAGTAAAGACATCGTCGAATTAGATCTCGGGATAATATAAAAGAGTTCGGCATTTTAGACGGCGGTCACACTTATACTGCTATCATAGAAAATCGTGAGGAACTCAATGATGATATTGATAAATATGTAAAACTCGAAATTATAGTTGGAGAAAATTTGACAACATCCCGTATAGCTGATGCAAGAAATACTTCTAACGAAGTTAGCGATATAGCATTGTATGAATTAGATGATAAATTTGACTTTATAAAAAAAGCTATTGAAAACGAGCCTTTCGCAACTGAAATAGCCTATAAGGACAATGATGATAAGCGATTACCAGTCATTGAATTTTTGAAATTACTATTTGCATATAATACATTCAAATATCCTGATGGAAACAATGTACCAATTCAAGCATACTCTGGTAAAGCAGCAGTATTTAAAGATGTAAAAAAAGATCTTGATTCAAAAACCGTGCAATATACAAAATTGTCAAAATTATTACCAATGCTTGTGAAACTTTACGACGAGATCGAATTAACTTTTGAATCAAAATATAAGTTATATTCTCCTAACGGACGTATAAGACGGCTTCGTGGAGTTGAACGTGGAGAAAATGGTAAAAAATTTAAAACAACATTTTTGCAAAACGAAACAGATATTAAAATCGCAAATGGCTTTATTTTACCAATCTTTGGAGCTTTCAGAGCATTAATAGACATTGAAACGCTCGAATTCAAAACTAACCCTATTGATCTTTGGAATAAAATGGGGCAAGAACTAATAAAAAATACATTAGAAACAACAAGAAATCCACAGGATGCAGGTAAATCAGCAGTCCTGTGGTCCGGTAATTATCGTATTATTCTTGTTGAACTATTGAGTAATTTATAATGATCTGATCAACTTTATAAAAGAGGTTGGGACAAAGTCCTCTAAAAAGAAAAGTGCTGTTTTTGTGTGAATTTGGTATTCTTTTGTCAAAACAATACGAAATTAGCAAGAAAAGCGCTGCTACCATTGAAAAAATCAAGAACCTGTGAAAAGTCGAAAATTAGCATCACTTAGTCTATCCATTTTTGAAGCCTTTTGTCCCAACCTCTTTTATATATCATCACCATCATCTTCATAAGCTCGAATAATTTCAGCCACGACTGGGTGTCTGACGACATCTTTTGCAGAGAAATAGACAAAGGCAACTTGCTTGATTTTAGCGAGTTTGTCTTTGGCATCAATCAAACCTGACTTAGCATGTCTCGGTAAATCGATTTGACTGATATCACCATTGATAACCATTTTAGAGTTGAAGCCAAGTCGTGTTAGAAACATTTTCATTTGCATGGTTGTGGTATTTTGCGCCTCATCTAAAATGACAAAAGCATCATCCAAAGTTCGACCGCGCATATAAGCTAACGGAGCAATTTCTATTGTGCCACGTTCTAGCATGCGCTCAACTGTAACTTTACCTAAAACATTATACAAAGCATCATAAATTGGGCGCAAGTAGGGATCAACTTTCTCCTGCAAATCACCCGGTAAGAAACCTAGATTTTCACCAGCTTCAACGGCAGGTCGTGTGACGATAATGCGCTTGACCTGACCACGACGAAGGGCAGTGGTCGCTAAAACAACAGCCAGATATGTTTTTCCCGTTCCGGCTGGGCCAATGCCAAAGGTAATATCATGGTGCAAGATATCTTCAACATAGATTTTTTGACCCAAGGTCTTGACACGAATTGGTTTACCATTGCTATCCTTGGTAATTTCCTCTTCATAGAGGGCGATAAATTTATTAATTTCGCCATTTTGCGCCATAGTTAGAGCTGTGACGACATCAGGTGTATTCACGGTCTGACCACGACTAACTAGGACTAGTAAGGCTTGTAAAACTAGACGAGTTAGCTCATTTTTCTCGTCTGAGTCTGACACCACCTGAACCACTTCACTACGAAAATGTATGGTGACACCAATCGCTTCTTCCAGATATTTCAAGTGTTTTTCCTGAGCGCCAAAAAGATTGGCCCCATCGTCAGGGTGATTAAGTTTGATTTCAAGAGAGTTCAAATGGCTTTGTCTTCTTTCTTATCTTCTTTTTCTGCTGCTTCACGCGCCAACCGCAATTTGCGATTGGGATTGTATTTATCAAATAGCTCAGCTATTTTTTCTGGTGGCCAAGCATCCGCAGAGGCGATGAAATTGCCTTCTGCATCTCGATTTCCGATAATTTTAAATCCCATCTTGCTACCTCCAAATTATACTTATCTGTGTTTTATACACCTTCAAGCATTAAAAACTGTTTCGTTTTTATACTAAAATGTGTCTCATTAATCCACAAACTCAAATTCGAAATTACCAATTCTCACAATATCACCATCTTTAGCACCACGACCACGGAGGTCTTCATCAATACCCATACCACGTAATTGACGGGCAAATTTAAAGACAGACTCATCGTGATCAAAGTTCGTCATGGTAAAGAGTTTCTCAAGTTTCTCACCAGATAGAATCCATGACGCATCATCATCACGCGTAATCTCATAATCACGCGTACCTTCATCAAAGCCATAGTAGGCTTCTTTGTTATCATCTGCAAAGTCTGCATCTTCGTACAATGGAAATTCAGGCGTTTCACTTAATAGCTCTGCTGTTGCTTCAAGCAAGTTCTGTAAACCTTGGCGTGAAATACCAGAAACTGGAAAAACTTGTGGTTTATCTTCAAACTCTTCATAGTTTGCGAAAAGTTTTTCTTTAAACTCAGCTAAATTTTCTTCTGCATCAGGCATATCCATTTTATTGGCAACGATAATTTGTGGCCGTTCCATAAGTCGAAGGTTGTAACCTTCTAGCTCATCATTAATGGCTACGTAATCATCATATGGATCGCGTCCTTCCATACCACTCATGTCAATGACGTGTAGTAAAACGCGCGTCCGCTCAATATGGCGCAAAAACTGTGTTCCTAAGCCAATCCCTTGACTAGCACCTTCAATCAAACCTGGCATATCTGCAACGACAAAACTTTCGCCGTCCCCAACACGTACCATCCCAATATTAGGGACTAGGGTTGTAAAATGATAGGCACCGATTTTGGGCCGTGCGTTTGAAATGACACTCAATAAAGTTGATTTCCCAACTGATGGAAAGCCAACGAGGCCGACATCTGCCAAAACGCGAAGTTCTAGTAACAAGGTGCGTTCTTCACCCGGTTCACCATTTTCAGCGATTTCAGGTGCAGGATTTCTGGCAGTCGCGAAGCGAATATTGCCACGACCGCCGCGACCACCATGTGCCACGGTAAAGGTCTGACCGGGGGCTAACAAATCGACCAAAATCTTATCTGTCTCGAAATCTTTGACCGTTGTGCCTTGGGGAACTTTAACAATCAAGTCCTCTGAGCCGCGACCATGCATGCCTTTATTCATGCCTTTTTCGCCGGGTTTCGCTTTGAAATGGCGGTTATAACGGAAGTCCATAAGGGTGCGCAGACCTTCATCAACGACAAAGATGACGTCACCACCACGGCCGCCATCGCCACCTGCAGGTCCACCGTCTGGTACATATTTTTCTCGACGGAAAGAAACAGCGCCATCGCCACCTTTTCCGGCTTTTACTTCAATTCGTGCGGTATCTAAAAACATTGACATGTTGTCACCTTGATTTTCTGTATTTTTCTCTATAGTTAGTTCCATTATAACAAAAAACGCAAGCTTTCGCTCACGTCTTCTGTCATTAAATTATTCTCTCGTACCGAAAACAGAGAACAAACCTTAGCCCATTCTTTATTTTCACCATTATTGTTGTGCTTTATAGTTTTCTGCTTCAACAGTATTGGCCCAAACAAAGTGTCCCGGCTTGATTTCTTGGAAACTAGGTTTGTCTGTCTCATAATCATGAATTGCGTCATCATATACAATCAATTGTTTCTGACGTTCAAGTGCTGGGTCAGGAATTGGTACAGCAGATAAAAGTGATTTCGTGTACGGATGGATTGGATTGTTAAACAATTCCTCTGTCTCAGCCATTTCTACAATGTCGCCATGATAAATCACGGCAATTCTATCACTGATGAAATGCACCACTGACAAGTCATGTGCAACAAAGAGGTAAGTCAAGCCTTTTTCTTCTTGCAAACGTTGCAAGAGGTTGAGGACTTGGGCACGAATCGACACATCTAGGGCTGAGATTGGTTCATCAGCGATGACCAAACGTGGCTCCATAACAAGTGCCCGCGCAATCCCAATCCGTTGCCGTTGACCACCTGAGAACTCATGTGGATAACGTGACAGATGTTCAGGCAGTAAACCCACTTCTTTCAGCATGGCTTCTACTTTTGCTTTTCTATCTGCTTCATCCTTGTACATATGGTAGTTATACAAGCCTTCTGAGATAACATAGTCCACTGTTGCCCGCTCATTGAGTGATGCGGCTGGGTCTTGGAAAATCATCTGAATATCTTTGGTTAATTCTTCTTTTTCTGAGCCAGACAATTTAGTATTGATTTTTTTACCGTCGAAAATGACATCGCCGTTTTCAATATTGTTTAAGCCCATTATCGCACGGCCAATGGTTGTTTTACCAGAGCCAGATTCTCCTACAAGCGCAAAAGTTTCACCTTTATAGATATCAAAGTTGGCATTTTTAACTGCGATATTTTTGTTTTTACCTTCACCAAAAGAAATCGAGAGGTCTTTGATTTCTAATAATTTTTCAGCCATCTTTAAGCCCCTCCTTCTTTTGCGTAAATTTTAACCATTTTAGCGTGCAAATCTTGGATGCCTTCTGGCTTTGTTAGTTCTGGTGCACGTTCGTCCAGCAACCATGTTTTTGCCCAATGTGTGTCACTAACTGGGAATTTTGGTGGTATTTCAACAAAGTCAATCGCCATTGGTTTTGGATTACGCGGTGCAAAGGCATCCCCTTTAATCTCAGAGTAAAGAGAAGGTGGCGTACCAGCAATCGAGTAAAGTTTTTCAGTCGTTGCAAGCTGTGGCAAGCTAGAGAGTAAAGCCCATGTATATGGATGACGGCTGTCGTAGAAGATATCTTCAACCGTGCCATACTCAATGATTTCACCAGAATACATCACTGCCACTTTATCCGCAATTGATGCCACCACACCTAAGTCATGTGTGATGAAAATCATGGCAAAGCCGTATTCTTCTTTTAATTCCTTCAACAAAGCGATGATTTGTGCTTGAATAGTCACATCAAGAGCGGTTGTTGGCTCATCACAGATTAGAACTTTGGGTCTAGAAGCCAATGCAATCGCGATAACAATCCGTTGGCGCATGCCACCAGAATATTGGAAGGGATATTCGTCATAACGCTTAGCAGCATCTGTAATCCCCACACGATTCATTAGGTCAATCGCAAGTGCTTGCGCCTCTTCTTTTGATTTCTCTTGATGCTTGATAATCGTCTCAGAAATTTGACTACCGATTGTCTTGATAGGATTGAGCGATGTCATAGGATCTTGAAAAATAGTTGAAATCTCCGAACCTCGGATTTTTTCCCATTCAATATTTGTTTTAAAATCCGTCAACTTGAGGTCACCATATGTCACCTCGCCAGTTGAGACTGCACCGTTTGCTTCTAGCATCCCTGTAAAAACTTTCGTAAAGACTGATTTACCAGAGCCTGACTCACCTACGAGAGCAAGCGTTTCACCCTCATATAGGTCAACAGAAATATTGCGAATCGCACGTAAAGTGCGATTGCGCACTTGAAATTCGACACTGATATCCTTTGCAGAAAGGATAATATTATTTTTCGACATGATATTTAGCCTTTCTACTTTTAATGATTTCTAGGGTCAGACGCATCACCTAGAATTTGACCGACAAGGGAAATCGAAATCGTCACAAGCCCCAAAATAATCGTTGGAATCCAGAATAGATAGCCATTGGTCGTGATGTTGTTGGTATTTTCCGTAATAATCCGCCCCAATGACGGTGTATCTGCTGACAAGCCAACCCCCAGAAATGATAGAAAAACTTCATAGGAGATAAAGTTTGGCAAAGCACCCGCCATAGCCGTTACAATATAAGAAACAAGAAATGGTAAGATATTTTTGCCAATCAAAGTCGCTGATTTTGTTCCCAACGTTTTTGAAGCGATATTATATTCACGATCTCGCAACATCATGACTTGGACACGAATACCATAAGCAACATTTACCCAAGAAGTCAAACACATGGCTAAAAGTAGATTCCAGAACCCTTGACCAAATGCGTAAGAAAAGACAATCAAAATCAATAAAATTGGCACGTTGGTAATGACATTATAGACTTCAATCATCACACGATCTACTGCTTTTGAAACACCCCAAATCGCACCGACAACAACACCGATAAAGGTCGTAATAAGCGTTGCAAGGACTGATAAAATGATTGATGTCCTTGCTCCTGCCCAAACAGCATCAAATAAGGACTGACCTGTCGAATCCGTTCCAAACCAATATTTCATGCTAGGATGAAGATATCTGAGACCAAACTCATCAATTTTGCCTGCATTAACCACTGCATAATTCGTAAACATCGGTTGAATAAAGCTGAGCAATAGAATCACTGCTAATAAGATGAGCATAGCAGCTGCTAATTTGGACGAAAAGAATTTCCGTCCTACTGACCGCCAGTAAGAATAGACAGGTGCAGCAATTATTTCAGATTCATTTGTATGTGCTGATACAACTTTGAATAACTCATTATCTGATGTCATTTGCTTCCCCCTTTACTTGAAAGTTTGATACGTGGATCGACACGTTGCATCAAGAGATCTCCCGCCAATACCGCAAGAACAGCTACGATAGTATAGACAAAAACAATCCCAACAACCATCGCATTATTATGCGCTCTGATAGCATCCGGTAACATTTTACCCATGCCCGGTACTAAGAAAATCGTTTCTGTCATCGTCGCCCCTGCAATTGAGACGATAATCGCTGCTGGGATACCATTTGAAATCGGAATCATCGCATTTTTCATAATATGACGTCGAGAAATTTCTTTTTCACTTAAACCCTTGGCACGCGCAAATTTGACATAGTCTGATGACCGTTGATCTGTCATATAACGCCTGATCCATAACGCTAAAGCTGGTACATTAATCAAAGCGATGATGACAGCAGGTAGCACATAGGTACGTAAATCATGAGCGCCTAAAGAGGTAAATGAATCTGGTAAACCAAATAACTGGCTACCAACTAGACGATCAAAATAGATGACTGATAGCGATGGTAAAGCGATTAACATCGAAATCGTTAGTAAACCAAATCGGTCAATCCAAGCGCCTGCTTTACGCGATAAATAAGCACCCACTGGAATGGCAATCAAGTAGCTCAAAATAACACCGACTGCTCCAATCACAAATGAATTTTGGAGCATAGAGGGGTCTGCATAATTATTTTTGACATCTGTGTAATCATCTGAAAACATTTTTTTCTGACGATCTGATTGCGTTTTAGGACTTTGATATTGCGCTGTATGCGGATCCATAGACGAATTAAGCTTGGTCCCATCTGATAGTGTCACTTCTTTCGTGACTGTCTCACCCTGACCGCTTGTCAGAACATCCGAGACACTTCGCCCGCCAAATGTTGGGTAAGATTGACCAAGATTTAAAGTGATGACATTTTGATGGATAAACGGAAAACTACCATCAACATAAAATAAATACTTATGCTGTGTACCGCTTCCCATCATCACAGGACCATTCTCCCAACCGAATTTGATAAACCGTTTCAAGTTAGGATTTGACTGATCCTGAATTTTCCAAGGATGATCAACCTGAATTAAGTGACTATAGAAAGAAAGGACACGTTCCAAAATTGGAATTTCACGCGTCGCAATTAAATTTTGACTGTTGGGTAATTTGGCAATTTTCCACTTACCTTTTTGCTTGTCTGCCCATTTTTGAGCAGTTTTAACATTTTCGGCGGTATTATCTGCAGTAAAGCTTGCGTCAATTTTTGAAACCTTTTCAATCAACTTTTTGCTTGTCAAATAGTCAATATAGCCTTGACGTTCCAAGATTTGATTTTCATAATTAACTCGCTTATCTGGATCGCCTGCCATTTTAGAATAGTTCGGATCCGAGATAAAAATCTGGCGTCTTGGAATCATGGTATAAATCATGGCATAGACAATTGTCGTGACGATAACGACAGAAAATAAAGCCCTGATAACTCTAAAGAAGATGTATTTTTTCATATTTATCTGATTAACTGCTCTTAAAATGCAAAAGTGAGACTAGTCATCACTAGCCTCATCATTGCAATAAGGGAACCTTTAAAAACGGCGCTTGCATCATTTAGTTCTACAATCACTTACTTGTCGTAGAAAGTGTGTGGCATGCTTTGCCCTGTAACGAACGCTTAAAAACATCAGATACAAGGCAAAATTTTTAGAGATTTCCCAAAGCGCTATCCTCTCTTATTTTTCAGCAGCTGTCGCTTTTTCTTCTACTTTTGCTTCCCATGCTTTTTGAGCTTTTTCATACTCAGCAGCTGTAACCGTCGTTTTTTGATACTTACGGTACTTGAGACCATATTCGCTATAGTTACCGATAGCTGACTCAGCACCACTGAACGGTACACGTGTGAATAACTTAGGTGCCGCGCCATCTTGATAGATTGGAATAGCTAAAACATTATCCACTAGCCAAGCATCAGCTTTTGCAAAGTTAGCATAGCGTGTATTGACATCAGCATACTCGTCATTCGCAGCATCCAATAGTTTTTGATACTCCTCAATATGAATCGCTGATTTTGCCGCTTTACCATGGTCGTCACCCTTAAGCGTTGCTTCTGATTCAAAACCAAGAACATTAATGGCATCACCATTTTTAGGTGCGAAGATATTCAGATAGGTAGCTGGATCTTGATAATCTGGTGACCAACCTTTGAACAACATGATATCATAGTCAGCATCCTTGCCTGTTGGTGCATAGTAAGCTGAGTTATTAAAGGTATCTGTATCCAGTTTCACCACATTGATTTGGACTTCTCCATCGAGATTTTTCTCGATTGAGTTTTTAAATGATGTTGCTTGGGCAATAATATATTTCACTGACTGATCAACTGGTACATCTAAAACAATCGGATGTTCTTTTGAAACTTCAACACCTTCAGCTTTTAAGCCAGCTTTAGCTTTATCAAAGGCTTTTTTAGCTGCTTCAACATTATAAATACCATCAGCACCTTGGGCGATTTTCAACTCTTTCCATTGCGGGTTAAGGGCTTCAAGTTCAGTCTGAACAGCCGTTCCATAGTCCTTGCCATCAATTTGGACGAAATCATCCGGCACTAATGAATTGCGGACCGGTTTAGCACCGGCTTGTTCTCCAACCTTTTGGTCAACATATTTCGCTTTATCAAAAGCATAAGTAATCGCCTGACGAAAATCAGTGTTTAAGATAGCTTTTTTAGCTGCTTCTTGTTGCGCTGCATCCTTAGAGGTATGATTAAATGTTTGACGGTCGAAGTTAAAGCCTGCAAAGCGTGTCGTAGAATCTGTCGGTGTCCACGTCACATCCTTCTCATTGACATCTTTGTAATAAGATTCAGTTGGATAAAGCAGGGCTTCATTATACTTACCATCCTTAAAAGCATTGTATAACTCTTCTGGTTTTGACCCATCATAGTAAGACAAGCTAACTGTATCGATATGGACATTTTTCTTATCCCAGTAATTTGGATTTGCTTTATAAGTAATTTCTGATTTAGCATCAAATTTTGTTGGGATAAACGGTCCATTATAGAGAATAGAATCCGTTGCTACTGCTCCAAATTTAGCACCTTTTTCCTTTAAGAACGCTTCATTAATCGGATGGAGTACTGAGTAGGTTGTTTTAGAGTTCCAAAAAGGTTCTGGGTTACTAAGTGTATAAGTCAGTGTGCCTTTTTCATCATCTGCCTTTATACCTACCGTTGAAAAATCTGTTGTTTTACCATCAATATAATCTTGCAAGCCCGTAATAGAACCCGCAATCAAGTAAAGTGCTTCTGATTCAGAAGCAACCGCATGTTTCAGACTGGTTACCCAGTCTGACGGTTTAACATCATCATAGGCATTGCCATCGGCATCAACCCACTTGACACCCTCACGAATTTTATAAGTATAGGTTTTGCCATCTTCAGATGCTTCCCATGATTCAGCCATCGCTGGTTGGATTTGTTTGTATTGATCATAACTGAGCAATCCCTCAACAAAGTTGATAGTATGTGAGCTAGAAGCTGCCAAATTAGTGTAGACATAGTCCATCGATTCTGGCTCTGTCTTATACATGTATGTAAAGGACTTATCAAGATTCGACTCACTAGATGTCTTTGAGTTTCCTCCTCCACAAGCTGCGAGAAGTCCTAGAGAAGCAGTTGACACTAGGCCAATACTTAACAATTTCGTTGTTTTCATTTTCTTTCTCCTATCGGAATATTTGATTAATGAATGAAGCGTTATTCACCTTCTTAGTGTACTTAATTTCATCTTAAATGTCAAGATATTCAGACATTTCTTTTTATTATTAAAGCCTTATTTCCACTGCTTGACTTTCAAATTTAAAATAACACAAACCATCTAATTTGAAACTTGATTTTGAGTAGTGATGACAGCTCAGTGACAGGTGCTCAGATAAAAATTCGGTCACTGATGACAAGCAAAAAACATCACTTTTCTAGGCTAGATGACCTTACTGAGAAACATTAGAGGCTATCTCAGATTACTCAGTGACTTGCCCCACCTCGTCATTTACAGTGCCAGTCCCATCACTCATGTCACTATCATTCCCCTCAGACTGTGCGTTTAATTTATTTGCAGCAGCAGTTTCTTTGGCTTTCTCTTCTTTTTCTTTTTCGTCGTCTAAATCTTTCTGGTAAGCTTCTTTAGATTTGGCATAGACGCCCGCCTCCATATCCACGACACTAGGTTCGGTCAAATGCGAGGCGACACTCGTATAATAGGGCATCTTTTCCGCCATTTGACTCAAAGGCACTCTGACTTGGTGACCGTCTTTCATCTCAAGTGCGATGAAGTCTGATGTCACTTTTGTAGGCATTTTAGTCACGGTTGTGATTTGCGCCTTAATCTCTGGTTTGATCGTTTCATAGGCGATGACAAAAGTCTTAACTTCTTTGGCATCAAAACCTTCTAAAATCGGCAACTGTGCTAATTTTTGAGCATCCACTTGCTCCTGTGTTAAAATCTCACCATTGGATAAGACTAACTGATAAGTCGCCCCTGTCTTGAGATAGATACTTTCACTATATTCGACGATTTTAGCCCTAAATTTGTTAGGAAAGGACCAAGTGATTTTAGCTGATTTGATGCGTGGAAATGCCTGTTCGATTTTAGTCGAGATGGCAGTTGATTTTTTGATGACTTGCCAAATATGGTCATTAGTTTTGATCCCCGTTGCCTCAGCAATTTGCTCGGTCGACTCATGCACATTGCCAGTTGCAGTGAAACTTGCGATTTTACTGAGTGGTGAGATGACATAAAGACTGCCCAGAAAGACCAAGAGTGTTACCAAAATAAAGGGCCAGATTTTACCGAGTACTTCAGAAAATTCACCTTTATCTGCTGGTGCTGTCTTAATTTTAAAGCGTTGAAAAAACGGTGTCTTTTCCTCAATCGGAGGTTGACTGGGTGTCGCCTCATATTTTTCAATGACTGATTCGACTTTGGGAGGCTGTTTCTTGCGCTTTTCTTCTCGGACAAGCTTCGCCGCTTCTTCCTGCTTTTTCTTTTCAAACTCGGCATGCTCTTGCTGCCAAGGTGTCAGTTCAGGTTGTTTCTCTTTATCTGCCATTTAATACATCCTTAAGTACCAAATACAACCGTTCACTCGCATCCGGCACGCCTTCACGTAAAGCATTTTCAGCCATTTTCCGATACCTCCTATCGGCCAACAAAAGACTGTCAATCGCATCAACGACACGCTCACCAGTCAATTCAGCATTTCTAATCATAATCGCAGCACCAGCATTTTCAAGCGCTTCGGCATTTTTCGTTTGGTGGTCAGCTGTTACATAAGGACTTGGTATTAAGATAGACGGCAAACCAAGTGCTGTAATTTCAGCCAACGTCGTTGCGCCTGCTCGTGACAAAATCAAGTTGGCATCATTTAAAACCTCAACCATGTTCTTAATATAAGGGACGATTTTAATATTTTCTTTTTCGTTATAGGCTGTGAATATATCAGAAAATTCAGGATCGTTGTAGTAAATTTCACCGGAGGCATAGAGAATCTGATAAGCTTTCGTTGCCAGCTCGGGCAGGGCTTCAACGACTGCTGTATTGATTTTGAGCGCCCCACGACTACCACCAAAGATGACGATAGTCTTCTTGTCTGTCCTTAAGCCATATTGACACAACACATGACTCGTGTCAGTCAAATCAGCCACTTCCTGAGCTCTCGGGTTCCCTGTAAAGACCGTTTTCTTAGACGGGAAAAATGACCCCGCTTCTTGGAAAGCTAACGCAACACGCGTCGCATAGCGACTCAAGAATTTATTCGTCACACCCGGAATAGAATTCTGCTCATGAACAATCGTCGGAATTTTTAGCTTGGCTGCAGCATAAATCACAGGACCTGCCACATAGCCACCTGTACCGATGACCACATCAGGCTTGAAAGCCTTGATGATTTTTTTCGCATCCGATACCGATTTGAGAAATTTATAAACCGTTTTGACATTTTCAGGCGACAACGACCGTTTAAAACCTTGAATATCGATCGTTTGAAAATCAATCCCATTTTCTGGAACAATTTTAGATTCTAGACCCTTCTTCGTGCCAATATAAAGCACCGACACATCTGGCTCAACCGTCTTCAGATAGTTGATAAAACTGAGTGCTGGATAGATATGGCCACCTGTCCCACCACCACTAACAATGATTTTCATGATTATTTTTCTTCCAATCCAGTAAATGCGTCAATGAATAAGTCGCCGCGTTGTTCAAAAGTCTTGTATTGATCCCAGCTCGCATTGGCTGGGCTTAAAAGGACTGTATCGCCAGCATCAGCCTTGTCATAAGCCAATACCGCTGCCGTCACGACATTCTCGCTGTCAAAGACAGGAATTGCGAGAGACTCCGCCAGTGCACGAAGTTTCGGCGCTGTTTCGCCAAAGACAATCATCCCTTTCAAATCAGCAACATCTGCTGCCAACTCCTCAAAACCATTGCCACGGTCTAAACCGCCAGCTAAAAGCCAAAGTGTGCGGTTATCAAAGCCTGATAGCGCTTTTTGAGTCGCTAAAATATTAGTCGCCTTGCTGTCATTATAAAACTTGATATGACTTTTCTGACCCAAATACTGCAAGCGGTGCTTGACGCCTGAAAATGTCGTCAGAATGCTTGTAATCGCTGCATTTGACACACCTGATAACTTGGCAACACAAATCGCAGCCAAGGCATTCTCAACGTTATGTTCACCGGGTAGGGATAAATCCGCTACCGCCATGATTTTCTCACCCTTGAAATAAATGTCACCTTCTGACACATAAGCTCCTGTTGCAACACTTTCAGTCGTTGAAAAAGGCACGACTTGCGCTGTTGTCAAAGTTGCTCTACTTCTTAGTTTAGCTTGATTAAAATTCAACACCAAAAAATCATCCGAAGTCATATTGTCTTGAATGCGCCATTTAGCCGCCTCATAATTGTCTTGTGAACCATGGTAGTCCAAATGTGATGAAAATAAATTCGTAATGACTGCAATCTTAGGTCTAAAAGTTTCAGAACCCATCAATTGAAAACTAGACAGCTCCATAATCAAGGTTTCATCAGCCGTCGATTTCGATGCCACATCAGAGGCAGGAAAGCCGATATTCCCTGATAATTTAGCAGTCTTTCCGTCTGCATTTAAAATAGCCGCAATTAGCGTTGTTGTTGTTGTTTTCCCATTAGTACCCGTAATCCCAACAATCGGTGACTCAGAAATCAAAAACGCCAGCTCAACTTCCGTAATAATCGGAATCTTCAAAGCAGTCGCCCGCTCGACCATTGGATTATTGTAGGGAATCCCTGGATTTTTAACCATGACCGCAAAATCTTCTTCCAGCAAATCAAGTGGATGACCGCCTGTCACCACTTTGATGCCTTCGGCTAATAAATCTTGAGCTGCTGGATTTTCATCGAAAGGCTTACCATCATTGACCGTGACAATTGCCCCTAGCTGACTGAGCACACGCGCCGCAGACTCTCCAGATTTAGCCAAACCTAGAACCAATACTTTTTTATTTTCAAAATTTGTGATTGTTTTCATGATTGTTTTCCTTATTTAATCCGTCTTTTTCATCCGGAACTTGTCTTCATATCTTCTCATTCTACCGTTTTTATCCCAATTTTTCAATACTCAGTATCATCTGTCCTGAATGCCGTTCTAACAAGCAAACAAAAAAACGCTTAAAGTCAGAAGCCATCTAAACATCTCTAGAAAAGCTATCTGTTAAGCGTTTTATTTGTGTGGTGTGTACGGTCACTGCTAATATTAATTTTCGTTTAAAATTTGATGACTGACACCATCAATGCACAATCAGATACAGTAGCAGGTCAAATGACCTTAGATAGCATCTGCATCTTCTTCCCCCGTGCGAATGCGAATGACATGTTCAACTGGTAGGACAAAGATTTTACCATCTCCGACCTCACCTGTCTGTGTTGTTTCGCGAATGACCTCAATCAATTTGGCGACACGTTCTTCAACGGTGACAATCTCAATCTTAATTTTGGCCAATAAAGTCGTGTGCAGTTTCTGCCCTCGGACATATTCAGTAAAACCTTTTTGATTGCCATAGCCTAGGACTTGCGTGACAGTCATTCCTTTTGCCAAGTCGTGTTTGACTAAGGCGTCTTTTAAATCTTCCAATTTTTCAGTGCGAATAATCGCTTCTACTTTTTTCATCTCTGAATTCTCCTTCTCAAGGTTCAGCGTTTAGCTATCCAAGCCCATAAATGTCGGATAAGCTGTCTCATCATGTTCACTATCATCTAACCCAATAGCTTCTTCGCGATCGCTGACACGGATTGCCATAAAGATCGAGATAACTTTGATGATGACAAAGGTCGCAATGGCGCTAAAAACAATCGTAAACAGAATAGCCTCAAGTTGTGCAAGGAGCAGCTTGCCCGAGCCATAGAGTATACCTGCGTATCCTTTTTCTAAGGCAAGTGACGGTAGAGTGAAAATCCCTGTCACGATACCACCAAAGATTCCCCCTATGCCATGAGCACCAAAAGCATCTAGAGCATCGTCATAGCCAAATTTATGTTTAACGACTGAGATGAAATAGTAAGAAATCGGCGATACAAGTGCCCCAATCAAGATAGATGACCAGAGAGAGACAAAACCTGCACCCGGTGTAATCGCAACGAGCCCTACAACTAAACCAGTCGAAGCGCCAACTAAGGTCGGCTTACCAATCATAATTTTCTCAATCAAAATCCATGATAACATAGCCGCTGCTGCTGATGTATTCGTCGTCAGCAAAGCGTGTACGGCAAGTCCATTTGCCGCAAGTGCTGAGCCGGCATTGAAACCAAACCAACCAAACCAGAGCAGACCTGCGCCCAATAGAACAAAGGGGATATTGTGCGGGCGATATTCTAAACGTGCATAATCACGACGACGACCCAAGACAAGCGCTAAAACTAGGGCACTGACACCAGATGAGATATGAACCACATTCCCACCTGCGAAGTCAATCGAGTGAATCTGAGCTAAGAAACCGCCACCCCAAACCATATGTGCCAATGGATAGTAAACGATGACCAACCAGAAAGCCATGAAAATCACAAGTGGCGTAAAGCGCATCCGTCCGACCACGGAACCTGTTAAAATCGCTACTGTGATAATTGAGAACATCATTTGAAAACCACCGAATAGGCCATCCGTAATTTCGAGACCATGCAAGACATTGTCAGAAGAACTAACACCACTAAAGAAAGCATGAGATAAATTACCAATCCAAGCACCATCGCCAGAAAACGATAGGCTATAACCAATCGCCACCCAAAAAATAGAGGCTATCCCTAGCGGTATAACTGCCATTAACATGGTGTTAATCACGTTCTTACGCCGCTCTAAACCACCGTAGAAAAATGCGAGTGCTGGGGTCATAAGAAAAACCATCGCAGCACAAATAATGATAAATGCAATACTTCCTGAGTTCATAGATATCTCCTAAAATCATGTCAAAAGATGAGCATTAGCTCAATAAGCGTTTTCTATGTTAGATTTTCTAACATATACTATGCTACATATTCTAGCATATCATAAACAACTTGTAAAGAGGAAATATTCAAAAAATTCAAACAAAATTTCAAAGATGCAAAAAAACGCTGCAATTGCAACGTTTCAAGTCAGTATTTTAATTGAGCCTTGGGTAAAACTAATGTGAAGGTCGACCCAACGCCTAATTCTGATTTGACTGAGACAGACCCCTGATAAATTTGAGCGATATTAGCAATAATAGAAAGCCCTAAACCTGTCCCCCCAATTTCACGATTTCTAGCTTTGTCGGCACGGAAAAAGCGTTCAAATACATGAGCTTGATCTTCTTCACAAATCCCTATACCATGATCAGAGACTGATGTGATAATGTGTTGTTCATCTTCTGACAAGGTTACTTCGACAAAACTTTCTCCCTCACCAGAATACTTAATGGCGTTATCAATCAAAATCGTCAAAGCTTGAACATAATGATTTTGATAAATTTGAGCTTTGACTTGAGGATCATCTAACTTAGATTCAAAAGTAAAATTGCAGAGATGATGAATCATTTCCATGTTATTGAGCAAATCAGTCACGCTATCTGCAACTTCTGTCTCCTCCATTTTAAACTCATCCGACTGTTTCAAACGCGTAATATCTAGCATATCTTGAATCATGCTTGACATTTTCTGAATTTCTTGTCGAGAGGCTTTTAAGGAATCCTTTAACTGCTCTGAGTCATCCTTCCCCCAACGCAACAAGAGATTGACATGACCATCTAGCACAGCGAGTGGCGTTCTCAGTTCATGGCTCACGTCCGAGACAAATCGTTCCTGCTCCTCAATGTAATCATGCGTTTTATACATCATTTTATTGAAAACATTTGCCAGTTCTTCAATTTCATCTCCAGAATCAATCTTGACTTCCTTAAACTCACTGGAAGGCGAATGCGTCACTCGCTTCATAGCAAGGTGTAGCCTAGATAACGGTTTTAAGAAATGATTTGAAAGGAAGTAGCCAACGTAATTGGCTAGAAGCAAGGCAATAATCTCAAGTCCAATCAAAACGAACATGAGCTTGTTGCGAATCGCATAGTAAAAACCTAGATTATTGAAAGACTGTAAATATCCCACCACTTGACCTGTTTTTTTAGATTTGATTTGTCGCGTTATGATATAGCCTGATTTCCCTCCTCGTACCACAACTACAGGTGTCGTTGATTTTTTACTGGACAAGGGTAGAGCTGAACCTTGTGTGGTAAAGATGATCCGACCTGTTACATCATAGATTTGAAAGGAGCGCCAATCAATATATGGAATACCGACTCCTTCAGCAGACTTGAACATATGACCATCTTCCCCATAGCGAATCATCAGGGAATCTGGTTCTTTATAGCCTAGATACTTATAGATATTATCTGATGTCAAAGCACCATCGCTAGTTTCTAGTTTTTTCGCAGCTCTATCAACAACTTTAACTAGATTGTCTTTTTCGCCATGCAAAAAATAAAGAACAGAGGTCTGATACGATATGATCACAACCGCTGTAAAAAACAATAAACAAAAAAGCATATTTGCGAAGGACCATTTGAGTATGATGCTATGTTTTTTGGATTTATTTTTTTTTAACGATACAGTCTTCATGACCTTCTCCTAACTATTTGTCGTCTTTTTATTATGATTTGAGCAGACTTACCTCATCTCAAAACATGCCAATCTATATTTTTCGTTTCTAACACTTTCGACAGCCCGACTACTCAGTCCGACTAGTCCGATGAGGAAAATGTTTCAAACTTATCTCAAACCAAAGGATATCACGTCCAAGATGAAGCCTTTAAATCCTTACGCTTGCTCAGACCTGTCTATGTAATTTGATAAACCGAATATTGTCAGTTTATCAATGTTAGAGGCGTTCAAGCACAAAATCAAAACAGATTTTGACTAGTTTCAGGCAATTCATTGACAACATTCTATCGTAGCCCGCTACGTTTGTAAATGCCTTCTCTGAGTGCTCCAAAACTCTCTCAAAATCTTGTCTTTCGTTTTGATACTTAAATGCGTCTAAAACTATGAACGCTTTGCTTAATTATTTTCGCGCAACATATATCCTAAACCACGAACAGTTTGGATATATGATTCTTTACCTTTTTGGTCAAGTTTGTTACGGAGGTAGCGAATATAGACATCCACAACGTTTGTTTCTGTCCCTTCTTCGTAGCCCCAAACGTTTTGAACGAGTTGTTCACGTGTCACGACATCATTGATGTTTTTCATCAAAGTTGTCAACAAATCGTATTCACGTTTTGTCAAGTCAATGATTTCTTCGCCACGTTGGACTTGACGATTTTTCTTGTTGATGATTAAATCACGGAAAGTTGTCCCGTCAGTTTTCTTGCGCTTTTGAATTTCACGTTCTTGACGACGGAAATTAGCACGAAGGCGCGCTAGCAACTCTTCAATCGCAAATGGTTTTGTGATATAGTCGTCTGCACCGATATCAAGACCAGCGACTTTGTCCATTGTACTATCACGAGCTGTCATGATGGTAATTGATGTTTGTTTTTCATTGCGCAAGCGACGGGCTACTTCGAAACCGTCTAATTCAGGCAACATCAAATCCAAGAGGATCATGTCCCATTCTTGGGTCATAGCTGCTTCGAGACCACTACGGCCATCGTGGCGTGTTTCTACGCTGTAGCCTTCGTGTTCAAGCTCAAGTGATATGAAACGTGCCAATTGTTTTTCATCTTCAATGATTAGAATTTTTTTTCCCATTTTTGTTTTCTCTTTTCTATATAATATTTAAACTAATGTGAGTTAATAAGCAAGAACGTTATTTTTCGTCATACCACGAATAGTGGAAAATGCCGGGTTTGTCTTTACGTTCATAGGTATGTGCGCCAAAGTAATCCCGTTGTGCTTGGATTAAGTTGGCTGGCAAGTTTTCTGAACGATAACTGTCAAAGTAGGCAATCGCACTTGAAAACGTTGGTACAGGGACACCTGCTTGAACAGCAAGCGCCACGACATCACGTACTGCACTTTGATACTTGGCTGTGATATCGATGAAGTATTCATCCAACAAAAGATTGGCTAAATCTTCATCACGACCATAGGCATCTGTAATTTTTTGCAAGAAACGGGCGCGGATGATACATCCCGCACGCCAAATGGCTGCAATTTCACCAAATGGCAAGTCCCAATTATTATCTTTAGAAGCCACACGCAACTGTGCAAAACCTTGGGCGTAAGACATGATTTTTGAGAAGTAAAGCGCTTGACGAATTTTTTCAATCAATTCTGCTTGATTACCTTCAAATTTAAAGTCTGGTGCTGGCAAGATTTTGCTTGCTGCGACGCGTTCTGCTTTATAGGCTGAGATGTAACGTGCAAAAACTGACTCTGTAATCAACGGGAGCGGCACACCTGAGTCAAGCGCCGACTGGCTTGTCCATTTACCAGTTCCCTTGTTACCAGCAGCATCAAGGATGTAGTCGACAATCGGGCCATCTTGACCTTGATCGTCTTGATGTGTCAAGATATCTGTCGTGATTTCAATCAGATAACTATCTAACTCACCTTTGTTCCATTCTGCGAAAACGGCTTGCATCTCAGTTGCACTGAGACCGAGCAATCTTTGCATGAGATCATAAGACTCAGCGATTAACTGCATATCACCGTATTCGATGCCGTTATGCACCATTTTCACATAGTGACCTGCACCCCCGGGACCGATGTAAGTCACACATGGCTTGCCATCTTCTGGCGCTTTAGCTGAAATTTCTTCTAGAACGTCTTTGACAAGATCATAGGCTTCTTTTTGACCACCGGGCATGATTGAAGGCCCCTCGAGCGCGCCTTTTTCTCCACCTGAAACACCAGTGCCGATAAAGTTAATCCCTGAATTTGCCAATTCAGCGTTACGGCGCTCTGTGTCTTGATAGAAGGTGTTCCCACCATCAATCAGAATGTCGCCCTTGTCCAAATGGGGCAAGAGGCTTTGAATCGTCGCATCTGTTCCCGAACCTGCTTGCACCATCAACATAATACGACGTGGTTTCTCAATTGAGTTTACAAATGATGCAATCTCATAGCTCGGCACAAAATTTTTGTCGGGATGTGAGGCGATCACATCCTCCGTTTTATCTTTTGAGCGATTATAAATTGCGACTGTGTAGCCTCGTGACTCAATGTTGAGCGCTAGATTGCGTCCCATCACTGCCATGCCGACCACACCAAAGTTTGCTTGTGTCATTGACCATTCTCCTATCGAATCTTACAACTTTTGTACTTTATAATAATTTATTATAATATAATTTTAATATATTTTCAAGCCTAAAAATCTGAAATTCTAACATTTCGACAAAAAAATTTTTGACGATTATCTGAACATCAATTCCCCAAAAAATACCTAAAAAAAAAAAAACAAGGCGAACTCTCGTCGATTTGGCAGTCAAAACACCCAAAGGTTCGTTGGTTATCTCAAAATTTTATCCCCTAACTTTTCAACGACGGTGCGCCAACCGAAATCTCACCATCTCACCAATCAGATCGTAATCTATCGGCTGATTTAGGGGCAACTGAACGGTTCCCTTTGAAGTTTTATATCCCGCCAACTTCTCGCCCCAGAGTCCCACTAACTCGCCTCCCGGATAGATACCGATATGTCGTTTTGCTGCAGCAAAATGAATCAAGTTTTCACCTTGCCAAAATGTCGGCATCTGATAAGCTATTTTTTCTGTGGCATCTGGTGCATTTTTTCTTATGACCCTACGAATCTTTTGCAAAATCGGCTGAATGTCTTCAGCTTGTGCTGCGATATAGGCATCAATGTCCTCAAAACTTTGCTTCATTGTTGTCTTCCTCTCTTTTATCATCACCGTGATGAACTCTCTCGATTGCTTATTGATCTTATCTCGGAATAGATTGGCGTACACCGATAACCTGACAAGGTGTCCCCATTTTCACAAGACCACCCTCGTCAGGTTCGCCGTCAAATGTCGCCTTGACATCAAATGATATGTCGACATGAGCGGCATTGTTATCCAAGTTTTTTTATTTCTGCTTGGAATCGTTAGATTTTAGAAATCATACTATCTCCTTTTTTCAATCTTATTTGACTGTATTTTACCATGTTGACAGCAAAAAAGCGATACAAATTAGGCTGTATCACTTGTCACGCAATTTATAGTTTACCACCGTTCTTAATCAAATAAACCATTGAGTTGAGAAAAAGGTGATTTTTTCTCAACTTCTGCATCTGTCTTAGCCTGCATTGCCAAATACTCTTCTTCTGACAAAACTTGCCAAGATGAACCCGAGGGCAGTTCTTCTGAGCGCTTTTCTTCTTCTGTTAAGACACGCAAAGGAATTTCTAGCAGGATATTATCTGCCACAGACTCTTCTAAATCAATCAAGTCTTTTTCTAAAACGAAAATCATATCCGCGTCTAGCTCTGTCTGGTGCGCATCAAAATAGGCTTGTGTCGCAAAAATTTCTGACACGCTCAAAGTCATCGGCACCTCCACCGGCGCCAGACTCCGACTTGAGGGCATGGTTAAAGTATAATCTGCTGTAAAACTCATACTATAAATCCCACCATCTCCATCCACGCGACCACTCACAACAACTGTCGAAACATCTAAAATTTCTGGTTCTCGTGATCTCAATTCTTGTGTTAAGTCAAATTTTTCCTCAAATTCGACCGATTTTTTTTTATTTAATTCTTGTAATGACCATTTCATCTTGTTATTCTCCCTCCTATTATTGTATAATAATTAAAATAAGAATGATAGTAGTTAGCACATAAAATTAGCACGGAGGTAGGTAACATATGGCGATTATTGAAATGAAAGCTGTTGATTTTATCAGAAATCAGCAATACATTTTGAAAAATATCAACTGGACTGTTGAAAAAAATGAACACTGGGCGATTTTAGGGCTAAATGGTTCTGGTAAATCTAGTCTCTTAAAATTAATCATGGCTGAAAATTGGAAGACAAACGGTGAACTGACTGTTCTTGGCACACGGTTCGGCATCGACCGCATTCCTGAACTTCGTGCCAAAATCGGCATTGTCGGCTCTTTTATCGCGGAGCGTTTCAGACCCGATATTATTGCTGAAAACCTTGTTTTGACTGGGCGTTATAACTCGTCCATGCTCTATCGGGAATTTTCAGAAGTTGACTTAGACGAAGCAAGATTGCTCATGCACCAAATCGGTGCCGAACACTTGATTGGTCGTGTCTATGGTACTTTATCACAAGGCGAAAAACAGCTGCTCTTGATTGCGCGCAGTCTGATACTTAACCCTGAAATTTTGATATTAGACGAGGCGACAAGTGGCTTAGATTTATTTGCCAAAGCACGCTTGCTTGAAAAACTGCATCATATCACGCAATTAGAAGATGGTCCAACACTCCTGTATATCACGCATCATCCTGATGAAATCACAGCTGATTTTAAGAAAGTCATGCTGCTACGTGACGGTCAAATCGTCACTAGCGGCACACCGCCTGAGATTTTGACCGAAAATATCCTGAGCGACTTCTACCAGATGCCTATCACCGTCGACACCATTAACAGCGCCTATTTCGTCCTACCAAAAAAATCCTGAACTTTGACAGGATTTTTTCTATCTTAATCAATCTGCGCCAATGGTTGTGACCTCAAGCAAGACTGTTTTAAGCTATTACCAGCTGGCTTTCTTAACGCCCGGAATTTGTCCCAGATAAGCTAACCTGCGAAAGTTAATCCGGCTCATGCCAAATTTTCGCATATAGGCATGTGGGCGACCGTCAAGCAAATCACGATTTTTCAAGCGATTAGGATTACTATCAAGCGGCAGTTGACGCAACCCCTCGATGTCTCCTGCCGCTTTTAAGGCTTGGCGACGCTCTGCATATCGTGCTACCAAGGCTTCTTGTTTTTTATATTTGGCGATTTTTGATTTTTTAGCCATTTTTGCTCCTTTATATTCGTTTACGATTGTAAACATATTCTATCAAAAGATTATCAAAACAGCAAAAAAAGTGGCTCATTACCACTTTTCTTTAGTTATATTAGTTGTTAAATGACTCTGTCAATTGTGGTACGACTTGTTTCTTACGTGACACAGCACCCGCTAAGAAAGCATGGTTGTTTTTGAGTTCAAAATCAAAAGCTGCCTCGATTTTACCGATGTTTTGACCCAAAGCTAGGATTTCTGAGTTTGAATTCACGATGTCTGTTATCATGAAAACAAAATCAGAGTAACCGTTTGCTGCAATCGCAGCCTTAATAGTCGCCTCAATCTCATCTTGGCGTTCCAAAATTTCTGCGATATCAACGGTGTTGACTTGCGCCACACGAACAGTGTTACCATTAAGACCAAAAGTTTTCGCATCAATGTCGATGAGTTCTGCTGCTGATTTAGTTGCCAAATTCGTTCCCGCTTTAAGCAAGGCAAGACCGTAAGTTTCTAGGTCAACACCAGCAATCTCAGCTAGTTCTTCCGCAACTTTAAAGTCAGTTGGATGCGTTGTTGGTGATTTAAGAAGTAAAGTATCAGAAATCAAGCCCGACAAGAGCAAACCAGCTGTTGCTTTGGGTAACTCACGATCCTCAACTTTAAACTGACGGTAAACGATAGATGACGCTGAACCAACTGGCTCCAAAGTCATGAACAAAGGTGCATCTGTCTCAAAATTTGCCACACGGTGGTGGTCAACAACACCCATGATCGTCACATCACGGATATCCAAGATAGACTGTTGAAATTCATTATGGTCAGTCAGGATAACGGTATCAGAACCTTCTGCTTTAGCAGATGTCACCACACGTGGTGCTGTCACACCAAAATAATCCAGAGCGAAAGCTGTTTCTTCATTGACTTTACCAAGCGACACAGCTTCTGCATCAAGACCACGCAAGCGTGACAATTCAGCGAAAGCGTAAGATGAACCGATAGCATCTGTATCAGGATTTTGGTGACCAAAAACTAAGATTTTAGACATGATAGGATTTCCTTTTCAAAATTTATTTTCATTGCTAATTATATCATATTTCTTGTTCTAAGGATATTTGTAATAAGAAAGTATCCACAATCAAATCAATCAGAATAGAGTAGAGTAGAAAAAACAAACTAGCCTATCAAAATTTGATAAGCTAATTTGCTTACGGTTCGGTATTGCCCAAACTCACATCATCATAAATTAAAGTAAACCTTGAAGATACGATATTCTTGTATTTTTACTCGGATAAATAACTCAACTTAACAAACATGTCAGCTTCATCATTTTCTTTTTCCTTTAACTTTATGTTATCTAAATACTTTCCAGTCAATAAGTCATAAAGTCCCAGATGATTTTTCCCAGCAACAACAACATATTGATGATTGATTACATCAATATGACTGCTTTTAGCAATCAGTTCATCAGCTGGGAGAATGTACTCATCTCCTGTTATCATATTGACAATCCGTAAACTACTTTTAGTCGCCTCATCAGCCAATACGTATATCAAGTAATCATTATCGCTAGACTTTGACAACCATCTAGTTGGTGCACCTGCTAGAGATGTTTCTTTCATCTCGCCAGTCGCAAATTCATAGGTTAAAAGCGTATTATCAGGTTCCATGGGTGTGGTATCATGACGCTTTCTTTTAGCATCACTGAAACAATAACCTATCCCATTAATAACCTGCATACTGGAATAGTTCTTTCTGTAAGGGGCAGCATCTGCCTCTAAATTAACATATCGTTTGTAGGCTAGTGTTTTTGTATCAAAAATATGCAGTCGCCCACGATAATAAGTTTCATCGTAGCCAAGGTCTTCTGTTCCAGCCATGACAAACATCTCATCACCATATTCAAATACTTGCGTCCCAACACTTGGTGCATCAATCACGGCTTCTTTTAAAAATTTGCCTGTTTTAGAAAATTGCTGTACTGTCGTCTTTAATCCCGCTTCGCTTGTCAGGGTATAAAAATGCTGACTATCTTTAACTTCCCCAGTTGTCGGAAAAGCTTGACGTTTATGCTTAAGAAGATTGCCGTTTTTTAAATCAAGCGCATAGATATAAAAATCGTTAGTTGATGAAGTCACATGACCCGTTGAGAACAAGAGTGTGTCATCAATTAAAAGACTATCATTAACCACATCAGCGGTCTTAATCGGCACACGACCATTTCCAACTAATTTTTTATCCACAATTTGATAACTTTGGAGCGCTTCACGTGTTAAAACCGCTAGCGTTTGTGACTTATCCCGCTCTGAAAAAGCCTTCATTTGACTTGCATTAGGCTTATTGGACTTAAAGCATAACCAAAGGACTACCATTAAAATAAGCATGACAAGTGGCAATAGACTGATTAAATATCGTTTTCTTTTCATCAGCTTTTACGATAAATCAAAGCTGTATCTGCATCATAAATCTCTTTAGGATGAATACGCCAAGTGCCAAAAGTATTGTATCTTGTCAAATCCAAATCATACCCACATGAGTAGTAATAAGCTGCCCAAACAAGCTGAGAACAATAAAACTTATCCGTTCTTCTAATATCACCTGCAAAATCGTTGTTATAAGGTTTACCAACTTGTCTACCCGCCCAACGTCCTGCCTCTAAGTCTTGTGCAACAGAAGTTGTTCTTGGTGCAACTTGCCAGACTTGATTATTTGGATAACGCCCTTCAAAATTATTAGTTGAAGCAGAACTATGGGTTACAAATACACCATTTTTAGGACCTGCTTCAACTACTGCATAGAGCCATTGAGGCGCAACAATTGCTGCATGCCAAGATGACCACTCCAAACCAAGAACTGGAACTTGAATCCCTGAACCACCATCTGTCAATGCAATAACTCCATCTCGCCAAGACCACGCACCATACCGTGCCCTAACAGATTTTGAGGGTTTATCAGCTTCAAGGGGTTTGTCATCCACAAAATTAGATAAATCTTCCTGAACTTCTTCTTCAAGATTAATTAGTGTTTCCAAATCTTTTTCTGATGTAATAGAAACTCTACCATTTTTTTCTTCTGCTTTAAGTTTAGCTTCAATTTCATCTTTAGTTTCAATCTCTACAGTATTTTGGTTACCTGTTTTTGACGTGACCTGCCCCTGCATAGAACTAGATATCTCATTCGCCATAACTTTTATTGTTGTTGCCAACGACAACAAAAGTACTGCTGAGGTAACGGTTAATGCTCTCTTTAACTTTAATTTATCCACTTTTTCATATCTCCTATCTTCTTACAATTCTTCATTCATTGTAAAGGTGTTCAAACTAACATAGTAGTCAGTTCTCCATTTTTGACTATATCCTAATTTAACATACTCTTTGGGAAGACTAGGTTATTATTTAATTCTTGGGTATTGTTATAAATTAGTAAACTATGTTCACGTATATCCGCCATGGTTGGATATTCAATGATTTCACCATTAGTCAAAACCATTTTAGAAATTTTAAAACCAGTAACCTTGTCATGGGCATGTTCAACATTTTTGACACCATAAATCAGCATGGTCGCCTCTGCCCGAGGTTGAACCTTGATTGCAACCGCAGTACAACACACGGCAAAGAGAATGGGAACGAAGGTAAAGATGAGATACCACTTGTTATCGGTTATCCATTTTTTCATTAGTTTTCCTCCTATTCTTATGCAGGAGACAAAGCAATTACAGGGCAATTACCACCATAGTATGCTGCTACGCCTCCCCCTGTACCTTGTGTTGCACCAGTTCTAGGTATAGTACCTCCAAAGATAGCTTGGACTAAGCCGCCATCACTGTATCTACTATCACGATACGTATATATCCCACTCCTTACAGACATTCTAGCTGGAGGCGTTCCGTAACCATACCATGAGGTCGTTAAATATTTGCTTGACGGCACACCACGCAATCTTGAATTCGTAACCTGCGACGTAAATTCAAATTCACCAAATTTCCCCTCATAATCTTCTAATAGCCATTTTTCTCCATTTTTAAGCGTCTTTTCCGTCGAAAAAGACGCTTAAAATATTGCTTGTATCGTATTCGTTTTTTTCAACTGAAATAATTTGCTCCTGAGTTGCTACTTCACTTACTGACTCATCTGCCGAAACACCAGAACTCACACCAATTGAGAATAGTGCAACCGCTGAAATAAGTGCCAATTTTGTTTTGTTCATAATATTCCTTCCATTTCTAAAATGATCAGATGACAGGTCAGCTAATCGTTAGTGCCTTGCAAGCTTTCGCTTACTGAAATAATTTAGAAACAAGAACCAACTAGTTGAAAATTTCCCCTTGTTTCCTGTATAAGTCGTTCGAACTAACCTACAAGGTTAGTTTACTACAAAATATTACTCAAAATTAAAATCTGTTAATCCGCAGCACTTCATTTTAAAGTGCTGCGGATTAACAGATTCCAAATTTTTCCTTTTTAAAATGTTAAAATGAATTTATCAAACAAAGAAAGGATAACTTAACTATGTTAAAAAGATTCCCTTTTTGGATTTTTCTACCACTTCTTTAAATCATTTTATTGATAATTTTCAATAATCATTTCAATTCTGGTAGCTACTCCTGCCACACCAAATCTTTTTAAAATCTGAATATCGTCTTGAATTTCTTTCAAAAGTTCAAGATTTTTTTCTTGTCTAAATTTTGCAAATTTCCGAAAAATATAGAATAATATTTTTTCTTCCATATCCCAATCAGTTAATAGTTTCTCTAATTCTTCTGCTATTCGTTCTGCACGGACATACCAGCCTTTACAAATCAAATGCACATATACGTTCTGTATCGTTTTCTTTACAACTTCCGTATGATAAGTTATTAACTGAGAAAATTCATTTCTCTTAAGTAATTCTAAGGATAATTCATAAACTTCTACTTCATCAAAAGCATCTAAACACATACCAAAAATAGATACCTCAAAAATTGTCCATTGCTCTATACTAAGTAGATAACCTTCAACAAACTTACGGTCTGAAACTGTAATCGGCACTTCAACTTCTGGTACATCAACTAAAGAACACTTTACCAAAATGTTGAAAATTCTATCCTCTTTTTTCCTAGCTTTTGCTTTTATTAATGATTTCAATCCTTCAAAATCTCTAGTCATCGTATAATGACTTATTTTTTTGCTAAAAAGATGTAGCTTAGTTTGTTCAAAACCTGATTTTCTGCTAAAAAATTCTGTTGGCGTCATGTTCAGTCCAGCTATCGCCAACATTAGTCTGTCCGAAGACAGCATCGCTTTATCATTTTCAAAGCGCGACAACTGAGAATTATCCAGATAATCTGTTTCAATATCGCGTAAACTATAACCTCGTATTTCCCGTGTTGCTTTAAAAAAACTCCCTAGACTTTCTAATTCCATCATTTCTCCATCTTTTACTTTAAAATCACAGGAGAGTGTAAAAATACAAATAAGCATTGTAAGAAGCAAATCACAAGGGGAGCTCCTTGCTCCTTGCTCCTTGCTCCTTGCTCCTTGCTCCTTGCTCCTAATTGTAGCATTTTTAGATATTTCAGTCAATATTCCGAATATTCACTTATATTTATCTTTTATTCAAATAAAAAAACAGAAATCTAAACATCAAATTTCCGTTCATTTTCATTACCAAGGTACTGGTTGAACTTTAACTCAAACACTCCCAATGCGTTAAACTTATAAGTTGAAAAATACTCAAGTTAGGAGAACGTCAAGAGAATACAAGATCACTCATTACTTTTTTGATAAATCATCTTAGCAAATTGCAAGGTAATGAGATAGCCAACAATAATAAATGGGAAAATCAACCAGTAAGTCATTGGTAGCAAGTGTAGGTCAAAGAAGTGACCGATAGATGTCAAACTCAACACACCGCCGACAACAAAGACACCAAGTGTTGCAACCCAAACTGCGATGCTTGCATTACTCTTGATAAACGGTATTTTTTTCGTTCTCAAGATATGCAAGGCCAGTGTTTGTGTAATCAAGCCAACGATGAACCAACCACTTTGGAAAGCGCCTTGGCTTGCGACGATATTGTAATGGAAACCAAAATAGAGCAAGATGAAGGTAAGAATATCAAAGATTGAGCTGACTGGTCCAATCAAGAAGGTAAAGTGTAGTAAGTTTTTCATATTCCAAGTCACAGGTTTTTCGATTTCTTCTGGATCGACATTGTCCCAAGGAATTGCGAGCTGTGCCACATCATAAATCAGGTTTTGCACGAGAAGTTGCATTGATAACATTGGAAGAAATGGTAGGAAGGCGCTAGCGATCAAAATCGAAAAGACGTTACCGAAGTTAGAACTGAGGGTGATTTTGATGTATTTCATCATGTTAATAAAGACGCTACGTCCTTCTTGAACCCCAATTTCCAAGACTTGGAGACTTTTCTCCAATAAGATAATCGTGCTGGCATCTTTTGTGATGTCCGCTGCCGTGTCGACTGAGATACCAACGTCTGCCGTTCTTAAAGAAGGGGCGTCATTAATGCCATCTCCCATGAACCCAACGGTGTGGCCTTTTTGTTTGAGTAAGCCAATGACGCGCTCTTTTTGCATGGGATTGAGCTTAGCAAAAAGGTGCAGTTTTTCTGCTTGTTCGGTCAGCTCAGCATCTGTCATGCCGTCAATGTCGCTGCCAAGCAGATAGTGCTCAGCGTTGATACCAACGTCTGCGCAGACTTTTTGAGCAACAATAGCATTATCGCCAGTCAGAACTTTGACCGTCACACCATGCGTATGAAGAGATGAAATCGCCGTAATCGCTGACTCTTTGGCTGGATCAAGAAAGCCGATAAAGCCTAGAATAGTCAGGTTATTTTCATCGGCGATGCGAATGACATCACTGTCAATCGTTTTTTGTGCCACAGTAATCACGCGCATACCGTCCTGATTCATCTTGATATTGACCGCCTTCATTTGCTCAATGAGGTCTGGCGTCAGGGCGACTTTTTCGCCATTGATTAGGACAGATGAACAGACCTCTGCCATTTCTTCAACGGCACCTTTGGTAATCATCATACGCTCACCAGCCAGAGATAAAGCGACAGATAGTCTCCGACGTGAAAAGTCGAAGGGGATTTCGTCAATCTTGCTGACATTTTCGAAAGGCAACGTCTTTTTCTTACTAGCAAAGTAATCTAGTACAGCGACATCCATGAGGTTACGCCAACCGGTTTGATATTTAGAATTGAGGTAGGCGTAGTTGAGAACGTCTTCGTTTTCATTACCGAAAGGGTCGACATAGTGCATGAGGACGACGCGGTCCTCGGTGATTGTCCCTGTCTTATCGGTACACAAGATGTCCATGGCACCCAGATTTTGGATGGCAGACAGTTTCTTGACAATTACTTTTTCTTTAGCAAGTTTTTGTGCCCCTTTTGCCAGATTTGAATTGACAATCATCGGCAGCATTTCAGGCGTTAAACCGACCGCCACGGCAATGGCGAAGAAAAAGGCATTATTGACATCATGCTTGGTAATCACGTTGAGGATGAAGACAATGGGGAACAAGATAGCAATCATCTTCAAGAGTAGGGCACTGACGCGTTTCAGACCAATTTCGAATGCCGTCTCAGCTTTACTGCCTGTCGCACTTTTTGCAATATCTCCGAAAAATGTTTCTTTCCCAGTTTTCAAGATGAGAATGGTACCTTGTCCACTCAGGACGTCTGTTCCCATGAAGAGAAGATTAGGTAAATCAACTGCTGGTTTATCGGCATTGTCGGCGCGATTGATATCAGTTAAAGGTAATTTTTCGACTGGTAGTGATTCGCCAGTAAGTGAGCTTTGGTTGATAAACAAGTCGTTGGAATCGAGCAGAACGCCGTCTGCTGGAATCATATCACCGGTATGAAGTTTGACGATATCGCCAGGCACGACTTCATCCATCGGGATTTCTTGACGTTCGCCATCACGGATGACAGCTGCTGTATTTTCAATCATTTCACGGAGATTGATACTGGTTTTTTGACTGGTGTATTCTTGGTAGAAACTGATAGAGACCGAGCAGATGACCATCAAACTCATGACGATGACCGCTTCAATGTCATTCGTGATGAAAGAGACGATGGCTAGCAAAATCAAGACGATAACAAAGGGGTCTTTAAGGGCATTGAGCCAGATTTTCCATGCAGGCAACGGTTTTTGCGATGCCACGATATTCATGCCATAGGTTTCCAGACGTGCCTTGGCTTCTGTCGACCCTAGCCCCTCTGGTGTTGTTTGGTAATCAGCAAACAACTGTTGTCTTGCTTGTAGGGCAAGTTTTTGTAATTCAAACGCTTTTGTCTTTTTTTCCATTTTTAGACCTCTTAATCCGGTTTATCTTGAGCATTACCTATAAAACTAGATAAAATACGCAGACGCTAAAGCGTCTTTGCCTATTTTCCTAAGTTTTCACGCCACTCCTGCGATTACTCGTCGCATAAAAGCATTGCTGAACGCTCATGAACACCTTTTCTTTCGTTGAATCATTGTATTAAATCAAGTTTCATAAACGGCTTTGATGGTAGGTATTTTTGTTTGATTTGATTATTTTGTCTTGTCTAGCTGGCCGGGCTTAGCGTGACGAAATAATCAGGTCAAACAAAAAGGAATCCGCACATCAACAATAAGTTGATGCACAAGATTCCTCAATCATTTATCTGCGCACATTAGCCTATCGTTGAACTTTAGCACTATACGGCGTAAGAAAATTTTCTAGCTACATTGAAATAAACCTTCACGATTTATTTTGTTTAACCAGCTTGGCGTCTCTCGACATTTCGCGGCAGTAGCATATTTCCAGTATAGGAGCCTCATCTAACAATGATTATATTTTGATACAAAGTATATTTGGGTATACTCTGCGAAATTGAGTAGTACTCTGACATTTTGGGTGCTAAACCTTTGTTTAGTGCCTTTCTGTCTTGTTATTCTACCTTGGTA
>NZ_BAAGGP010000016.1:0-43064 GCF_054658615.1 Pseudolactococcus yaeyamensis | reverse complement strand
AACAGATGATACCTCAAGTTCTTGATAAATTTTATCAAGCAATTGCCAACCATAATTTTTTAAAGGATTACCAATTTTTTTATTAAGGTCAAGTTTCAGATTGATTGATTCCTTGGCAACACTATAACGCCCTTCTTTGAGGGCTTTTTTTAAATGAATCAAAAAATTGGGGTCATCTTGTTCTAAGATGTTCAATTTTCCTAGAGATTCAATTGTCCGATGTCTGACTTTATCGCCGTCACGATAACCTTCAACGATTGTCACGTATTGTGTGCCTTCACGATTTTTAGTTACTTTTACAAATGCCATATTTATATTATATCAAAACCAACCGTCTACAACAAGTGTGAAGTTGTAAAAAACTATCATATCCCTTGATATAATAGCTTTTGGGGGTGTATTTTTTAGTTTTAACTGTCAAACTCGGGATTTTATCATATTTCCAACCATTTCGCTAGATTTTCAACTATTCCTTGAATTTAGAGAATAATTAATTCTTTTGGTGCCTGAGTTAAGACTTCGACACCTTGATTTGTAATGAGCAAATCGTCTTCAATCCTGACACCACCGATATTTTCAACATAAATGCCCGGTTCATTTGTGATGACCATATTTTCAACTAAACGGGCTTGAGATATTTTGGGAAAATAGGGCAATTCATGGACATCAAGCCCTAGACCGTGACCGATCCCATGTGAAAAGGCTGAACCATAACCCGCCGCCTCGATGACCTCACGCGCCGCACGATCATAGTCGCCATAAGTCAAACCAGGCGCACTAATATCGGTTACAGCTTGTTGCGCTTGTTGCACGACATGATAAATTTCTTGCATTTTCGGACTCACCTCACCGACAAAGAAAGTCCGTGTCATATCACTAGCATAATGCTCATAATAGCAACCAAAATCAACAGTCACGGTATCGCCAAACTCAATTGGCTTATGCGTTGCACGACCATGTGGCAAAGCACTGCGCTTGCCCGAGGCGACAATGGTATCAAAACTGATCCCTGAAGCACCTAAATCACGCATTTTAAAGTCTAGGAAGTTGGCAATCTCGATTTCCGTCTTACCCGGCTCTACAAACTTCAGCAAATCGTTAAAAGCTTGATCTGAAATGGCACAGGCTTTTTTAATCGTTGCGATTTCGCTTGGACTTTTGATTTGTCTTTGAATTTCGATAAAGTTGCTCGTTGCTTGGAGCGTCAGACCTGCTAACTGAGTTTGCATGGCTTGAAACTCGGCATAAGTCACACCGTCTTCAAAGCCAACTTGCGTTACCGCCTCTTTTTTCAGCAACTTGGCAATTTCAACGAAGGTTTCCCGTGTTTCAACAATCTCAAAATCCACTGCAGCCTCGCGCGCCGCAATACTGTAGCGCGAATCCGTTAATAAATACTGGGCTTTTGCTGTCATCAAAATCGTGCCAGCCGTTCCCCAGAATCCATTCAAATAGTAGATATTTTTCAAATTTGTGATAATCATCGCACCCAAATTTTCTGCTTGCATGCGTGTTCTAACGTCTGATAGTCTCGTCATCATAGTCTTCCTTTCTGCGAGGTCATTTGTGAGCTATACCCACTCAAAAGCTTCTTGCTTACTTAATACTTTGATTATCTTGGAGCAATAGCGCTAACATGACAAAAGCGATGTTGGAACTATGCGAGTAAGCAGTGTATCTTGGCTCCCAAGATGTCACATATTTTTTCTTGTAGTTGCGTAGGCCTTCGAAATTGTAAAGCGAATCCCCAAACTGATAAATCAAATTGGCAATTCTTTCTGAGACGAAAGCACTGCGAGCTGTCCCGACATTGGCAAGCGGTGTCATTCCCAAATCGAATTTGGCGATACCTTCTGCTTGGAAATGCTCAAAAAGTTTGATGAAAAGGAAGTCCATCACACCTTTTGGTGCGGTTTTACTATGGCGCATCAAATCAATGGTCACGAAATCCTGCGTGTAAGTCGGCATGATATTAGCAAAGGCAACGATTTCCTCCTCTGAGCGCACAATGGCAATCGGTGCTTTCGAGAGATAAGTCTCATCAAAATAGCCTAGTGAAAAGCCTTTCTCACGTCTGCCGTCCAACCACTCATCAGAAATTTCTTTCAGTCTAGAAAAGAGTTCTGGTGTCAAGTCGTCTTGCGCAATCATTTCCAACTCAAAACCAGCTTTTTCAACTTGATTGACCGCTTGGCGTTTGCTTTTATTTTTCGAACCTGTCAGGGTAAAATCAGTCAAACTCACATGACCTTCCTCACCTTGCTTAATAAAGTGATAGCCTAATTCATGTAAAATCAAGGTTGTCTTTTTATCAATTTCATAAAAGACAGGTCGATAACCTAAGCGGTCGGATTCTCTGATAAAGGCTGTCAAAGCTTCTAACAAACAAGTATGGTCTCCTGACGGTGTCCCCATAACTAAAACCTTGTCCTGACGAATTGCAAATTGAATGACGAGACGGTTGTCATAGACCCACATCCGCTTATCTCCCATAAAAAGAAGCTGACTTTGGGTGTTACCACCATAGGTCGTCAAAATATCGAGGGCGACTGTTTCATCCAATTCTGTTCCAATCTTTTGGAACTTGCCTTGTAAATAGCGCACATAAAGCAACCAAACTGCTGCGACAACAAAGATGGCAATCATACCGCTCGCCCACATTTTTTCTGATGGGAAAAGGAGAAATTCATTAACTTTATGATGGAGATGATAAGTTGGACGAGAGATGGTACCGACAACGATGTAAAGTACCATGAGAATAATAACGAAGAAACTGTCAAAAATAATCGTCTCATAGCTTAAAACTAGTTGCTCGCGGTATAATTCACTTTTAATAAAAATGGTCAGCAATAATAATACCGTTAATAAGACAATAGAATACCAAGAAAAGTCATCTAAGAAGATGTAAACAACGGTTAATAATTCAATCACAAGTGTCGGAATATAAGCGCGAGAGACACGATTTTTAACGGCACGACTCGTAATAATGAGCAGAAAGCCGAGAATGATTTTGGGCGACTCAGCGATTAAGTTCGCATTCCAAGGCGAGATTTGGCGTAACCATCGCAGCTCTAGGAAGGCTTCAGGGACTGTCGCTGTCAAAACAAGAAAGCCACCGGTCACTGCTGTCATAAATGTCACGACTTTGTGCAGCATCTCGCGGCTCAGATTTATTGGAATCCCGCTAAAGCGGGCATCAAATTGGCGTCCTGTCGTCATGAGCCAAGAAATAAGGCCAAGTGCAAGCGGCAAGAGATAATAAGCTAGGCGATAGAGCAAGAGCCAGACGAGGACAATTTCTCGTGCTACGCCGAGATGTAGTAACCCTAGCATCATCATGATGTCAAAAGAGCCGAGGGCACCCGGAATCATGGAGAGAATACCGATGACTGAGCTGGCGGTAATCAGGACGATGAGGCTAGCAACTGAAATTTTGACATCTAAGACGTGTCCGCTGACAATGAAGGTCAGCATGACACCGCTCCACTCAAAGAAACTGGTCAGTAGCAACTCTGCTTGGAGGCGTTTTTTGAGACCGCCTAGATTTTTTCGGGTAAAAAGGAGAACAAGAATAAAATAGACGGCTGCACCGATAAGCCAGAGGGTATATTGACCTAGAAATTCGTCAACCTGTCCCGTCTGAACAAGGATAAAGCCGATAAGTCCGTAAATTGAAAGGCCTGAGAGGGCAAAGAAAAAGACTTTTGAAATGTTGGCAAGGAGTTTTTCCTTAACATTTTTACCGTAGTAATGACTGCGCAAACCGACAGAAACAGCGCCACCAAAACCTGCGATATTATTGATTGTGTTGATTAGCCAAGACATTCTAATCAGCTTAGGCAGTGGATAATTGGTGCCGACGAGTTGATTGAGCACACGATCATAGTTGAGCATAGGCACCACACTAATTAAGCCAGTGAAGATGACCAGCACGACATCAAATAAATTAAGCCGATCAAAAATCAGGCTAATTTTATCAGGTTGGACTTGTTTGAGCAGACCAATGATTTGGGTCAGCGCAATAAAAGCCACTGCCATCACAAAAATGAGCTTGAAATACTTTTGATTTTTCTTTAAAAACTGAATCATTCCGGTCTCTTTCTACTTTTAGGAATTAAGGATTGGGATGAGCGTTTAAGGTTTCAGATTTAGGATGTTCCTTGTAAAAATTTGGTAACAACGGCATTAAATGTTTTAGGACGAGATTGGGAAACTTTATGGAAAGCATCTGGAATCTCTATAAACTGCCCATGACAAGCTTTAGCAATTTTTCGAGACGATGATAGCTTAATCAAATCATATTGACCGACAACCACGAGGACTGGCATTTTAAATTTTTTGAGATCAGCCGTTGTCACGCCGACATCTTTAACGAGTAACTCCGAAACCGGTGTGTTAAAGAAAATATTTTGCAAAATAGAGGTCAGCCTGGGAAAAAAACGCAAATCTGACAATGATAAATTCCCTGAATTTAAAATTAATTTGTCAACTCGATCAGGATGTTTTTTGGCAAAAACCATGGCGAGATTAGCACCATCAGAAAAACCTAAAATATCAGCTTTCTGTATGTCGAGTTGATCCATAACCTCTAAGACATCCTGCGCCATCAATTCAAAATTTAATTGCTGTGAACTGCTAGATTTGCCATGATTTCTAGAATCAATGGCTATCGTGTCAAAGGGCAAATCCATCTGTGGTTTGAAGTATCGAGCGCTCTGACCATTGCCATGCAGCAAAATCAGCGGTGTTCCTGTTTCTTTTCGAATATAGTGTATTTTTTCGCCATCATGGGTCTTGATATAACCTGATGTCACGCTATCGGCTTTAACTTGTGTTGCCATCAGACTTACTCCTAGTATTAAAAGTGCGACTAACCGTTTCATATCTCTATTTTACACCTTTTTGCTGAAAATGTGACAGATTGACTTGTAAGCATCGCGCTGTCTATCAACACATTAAATGAGTACTATGTAAACTTAAAATAACGTTTTCTTATCTTTATTATACCATAAATATGCCTTATCTTATATCCTACTAGCCCCAAAAAATCATCGTATCGCCTTGATTGTTGCTGTAAAGGAACAGTCAAATACGGTACAATTTTCTCGCCTTTGAGGTTTTCAAGTGATGAGTTTGACTGCCATATGCTCTCCTTTTGCGATTGGAGAGGCTGATTCACAATCCAAAATATCATGCTTTAGTTCTTTTAACAAAAGCATGGACAAAAGACCTCACTAGATATAGAAAAAAGCCCGTAGGTATGGGCTTTTTTCTATTATAAAAGGCGGTAGACGGATTTGAACCGACGATCAAGCTTTTGCAGAGCCGTGCCTTACCACTTGGCTATACCGCCACAACCATTCCATTATATAATAGAATGATAGGTTTTGTCAAGATAATTTGGAGAGTATTTCTAGCGTTTAGTTGGTAATTGTTAATTCGTTACCGACTTTTTGAACGCCTTCTGGCATGGACCAATCTGGATTATCTGTCGTTGACGCTAAGTAGGTCATCATTTCACGATAGACGTCAAGGGCTAGGTAGAGTTTAGTTCCCCAGACTGGTGTCATCCGATTATCATAACCTGACCACACCGCCATTGAATAATGAGGGGTATAGCCGACAAAGTTTTCATCTGGTGCAAGTGAGCTACCGTCGTAATAGCCATCCAGATTTTCAAAAGCTTGATCATACTGGGTATCATCATAGTTTGATGTCCCTGTTTTGCCAGCTTGATTAAGACCTGGAATAATCCCATTGGTCATCGTACCATTTGTAATAACACCTTTGAGAATGTCAGTCATGACATAAGCTGTCGATGCTTTCATTGCCCGTGTTCGCTCAGGTTTCATGTTCGTTTCTCTACCTTCTGCATCAACGATTTTATTAACATAGTAAGGTTTGGTGTAGATTCCGCCTGCACTAAAGGCAGCATAAGCAGCCGCCATCTTTTCTGAACTTGCCCCCCAGTCACTACCTTGTCCGTCATTATAACTCGAAATGGCATTTGAATATGCCATATTCGGATATTTTATTCCCAAAGTTTCAAGAAAGGCTTGTGATTTATCAAGTCCAACAGCAGCTAAGGTTTTGACTGCTGGGATATTTCTCGACCCCCACACTGCGCTACGCACCGTGATATTGCCTTGGTAGAGCTTATCCCAGTCATAGACTGGAATATTGGTGCCTGGATAAACATACCAAGTATCGCCAATAATATCTCCCGTTGATTTATAGATGCCATATTCAAAAGCAGGTGCGTAATCTGTTGGCGGCTTCATAGTTGAGCCCCAATCTCGATTTGTCTCGACGGCTTGGTTCAGACCAAAAGTGACATCTGTTGGCTGTTTACGACCACCGAGCTGCGCAATGACAGCACCAGAATTGACATCAATGATTGTCGAAGCAACTTGAAAAAGGTCATCTGGGAAAGCCACATATTGATCCGTGTTAAAGATATCCCAAAGTCTTTGTTGGGCTGCATTATCTAACGGTGTATAAATTTCAAGACCAGCTTTATTAACATCCAGACCAGTTTTAGCTTCTACTTCTAAAATAACTTGTTTGATGTAGTTATCAAGGTAGCTTGGAATCGCTTTGCTAGTTGGTGGTGCTTGTAAACCTTCAGTGATAGGTTCTGCCAGAGCTTGTTCCATCTGCTTCTTAGAAATTTTTTTGTAGCGGTACATGGTGCGTAATACCATATCTCGACGTTCTTTTGCTGCTTCCGGATGAGCATAAGGATCGTAGGAATTAGGGGCCTGTGGCATGCCAGCAAGCAACGCAATCTGTGCCAAATCCAGAGACTTGAGGTCTTTACCAAAATAACTTTTCGCCGCAGTCAACATTCCATAGTAACCATTACCCAAGTAGGTTTTGTTAATGTAGTAGGTGATGATTTCTTCTTTGGTGTTTTGGCGCTCAAGATTTACCGCCATCCAAGCTTCTTGCGCTTTACGCCTAATCGTTGCATCTTTGATCTTGGTCGAGAAGAAAGAGAGCTTAATCAGTTGCTGGGTCAAGGTAGATCCTCCCTGCATGCTGTCGTTTTGCGTGTTATGAATGACCGAGGAAATTATCCGAATCGGGTCAACACCACGGTGCTGAAAGAAACGGTGATCTTCAATCGAAGTTATTGCATCCACCAGTTCCAAGGGGATATCCTTAGTATCAGCCAATTCACGCTTCTCGATGCCTAAATCAACCAAGACTTGACCACCTTTGTCATAAATAACCGATGAAGGTTTAGACTGTAACTTAGATTCTTCCAATTTGGGCGCATCTTTAGCATAATAAACAAAAAGACCAACACCGGCAGCAAACCCGAGAATAATGAGCATGAAAACTGAGATGAGACACCATTTGATGGCTCTTATGATGCGTAGATTCATTTTTCGCTTACTTTTTCGTAGATTAGAAATGTGAGTCACCTCCTAAAATTTCTTGAATACAGTCGAGATAAGGAATGCTTGGTAATTGATTGGTTGAGAGTTCATAACCCTTTGCTTCGATATAGGTTAGAGCCATTGATTTTTGACCGACTTTTTCTTTGAAAAATGGAATCAAATCGCTTGCTTTAAGCAAAAAAGTCCTTGAAAGCGTTGAAAAATGAAGCAAAACAAAGGCGATGCCTTTTTGACCTAAGACATTTTCCATATGCACGATTTGATGCTCGTGAAAGTTTTTGAGTGGAAAACTTGTTTTATTTTGTGTTTCCTTAGCCTCAAAATCAAGATAATGCCCTTGGTAGACACCCGAATAGTCAGTAGTTGAGGCCTGACGAAAATAGGCTTCTGTAATTTTAGCTCGGCTCCGCTGTGGGTAATCAACTTTAACAATTTGAATAGGTGTTGGTTTCTTATGAATGACTGCCAGCTCATGCATCAAATAGTACTCATTTGTGGCATTGATTTCAGCTTCAAAATTCATCCCACGCTTGCCAAATTTAACCGTTTTGGGTTGCTTGATTTGTTTTTTTCGTGCAATCGCTACACCACCAGGATATTTGACCATGATTTCCCCCTCTAATACATCAACACTAACTGCTGTCGTTTCGTTAGCTTTGACCTCTTGGTGACTAGCACAAGAGACATTTCTTACACACTTTTAATAAAATACAGTTATTATTAGTTTACAGTATTATAGCAAAATATACAAGCATATTGCGTACAAAGCGTTAATTCTAGCATTTTAGCTCAATTATGCTACTGACTTTATAACAGACTACAACACTGTCTGCACACAACAAAAAAATGACAAATTTCGCTATCAACGTAGGATTGCGTTATAATGTATAATGAATCATCGTACAATTTAGAAACGGATATGTTCAAAACATGAAAACATTACTCATCGTCGGCTATAACGCCTTTGACTTAGGCATTTTTGCCGAAAAAGATATGAAATTGACTGTGATTAAGAGAGCGATTCGCAAAAATTTAGAATCTTTTGCTGCAGATGGTCTAGAATGGTTGATTTTTGGTGGCAATTTAGGCTTTGAATACTGGGTACTTGAAGTGGCTGATGAGATGAAAGAAGATTACAATTTTAAATTTGCGACCATTTTCCCTTTTAAAACACATGGTCAAAATTGGAACGAGGGTAACCAAGCCAAATTGGCCTTGTTTAAGCAAGGTGACTTTGTTCAATATGCCTACGATGACTATCAAAACGCTGGTCAATTTCGAGAGTATCATCACTTTTTAATCAGCAATGCTAATGGTGCATTTGTATTTTACGATGAAGAAAATGAAACCAAGTTGAAGTATTTGGTCGCGCAATTAAATCAAGCAGACAATTTCCCCGTCCGCATGTTACGTTTTGATACCTTGCAAGATATTGCTGATGAAATGGCCGATGAGATAAATCAGGAATAATTGATTATTTAAAACTGTAGATTCAGTCAATTTTTCTGTTTTAACTGACTATTTACCACTTCTATCAGTTCTTCGCTCCTCCTTTTAAACATGGAGACTAAACCATCTATTTACAAATAGAAGTACCGACCCCTGCCCTACTTTTCTTAATCCCTACACGCTTTCTAGTCTTTTTCATCCCTTATAAATCCAGTTTTGATAGTTCGAGCCTACAGCAAAATACATTAAAATGTGTTAAAATAAATTCACTATTAAATTTAAAATACGTTTACCAATAGCATACCTATTACCACAAGAAAGAGGTGACATATTTGCGAAAAATTTTAATTTATCTCGGAAGTTTGTTGACAGCATTTTTCTTGAGCTACGCTATCATTACTTATCTGATTATGCCAATTCTCTCTCACTATCAGCGGCTTGCTAGAGTAATTGGACGCTTTGACTATACAGCTCTAAGTTTGATTCTTTTACTAACGATTAGCTTGTGGCTCTTTTGGGTGCAATGTTGGTTGAAACGTTTTTCTGTCATCTATCTCTATTTCGCTTACAGTTTGTACTTGCTATTACTGTTCACAGTTCTTTTTACCAAATCCTCCAACTATCAAGCAATGTCATTAAATCCTTTTGATTTCATAAAAGACGACACTAGAACGATAGAAGAAGCCGTGTTAAATATTATCTACTTTATTCCCCTAGGGGGGCTTTACGGTATCAATACTGATTTTAAACAGTTCAGCCTTATTAGTTTGTCAACACTTTTAGGGATTGAAACCATTCAATTCATCTTTTATCTGGGCACATTTGCCATTAGTGATATTCTCTTGAATTTTGGAGGTTGTATCGTTGGCTATTATTGTTGTCAGAAAATTAAAAGGCAACTGAACTGAAGTTTACATAACTAGAATGCAATAAAACGGCTAGATTTTCTAACCGTTTTACTTTACATCAAAATTTCATCATACATATCAGCAGATGGCAAGTCTAGCTCAGCTAGTAAACAAGTAACGAAAAACTGGACTATCAATTTTCATGAAATAAATCACGTGTATAAACTTTGTCCTTAACATCAGCTATTTCTTCTTCCATACGATTGGTGACAATGATATCACTTAGAGATTTAAACTCCACTAAATCGGTCACAATACGTGAGTTAAAAAAGGTCGTTTCTTTAAGGCTAGGCTCATAAATGATGACCTCAACTCCTTTAGCTTTCAAGCGTTTCATAATCCCTTGAATCGAGCTATGTCTGAAATTGTCTGAGTTAGCTTTCATTGTTAGGCGGTGAATGCCGACCACTTTCGGATGATGTGCTAAAATCTGATCCGCAATGAAATCTTTGCGTGTTGTGTTCGCATCAACAATTGCTGAGATTAAATTTTCTGGGACTTCATCAAAATTCGCCCGTAATTGCTTGGTATCTTTCGGGAGACAATAACCACCATAACCAAAGGAAGGGTTATTATAATGCGATCCAATACGTGGATCCAAGCCGACACCCTCGATGATTTGACGACTGTTCAACCCACGAGCGGCCGCATAAGTATCCAGTTCATTGAAATAAGCCACACGTAGCGCTAAATAGGTGTTGCTGAAGAGCTTGATAGACTCTGCCTCAGTGTCATTTGTCAGCAAGACTGGCACCTGCTCATCAAGCGCTCCCCGCAAGAACATATCCGCAATTGCCTGTCCACGAGCGGAATTTTCCCCTACAATAATTCGAGATGGGTGCAAATTGTCATATAAGGCTTTGCCCTCGCGCAAAAATTCAGGTGAGAAAATAATCTGCTCTGTTTTATATTTTTTCTTGACTGACTCAGTATAGCCCACTGGAATCGTTGATTTGATGATGAAGGTCGCACTAGGTTTGACCGCCAAGGCACGTTCAATAACGTTTTCAACTGTCGAAACATCAAAGAAATTTTTCTTTTCATTATAGTCCGTCGGCGTCGCAATGATCAAATAATCCGCATGATTAACTGCTTTTTCAAAATCAGTCGTAAACGCAACCTTTGATTTGCCATTCGACAAGAAATCAATGATTTCGTTGTCCTCTAATGGTGATATTTGCTTGTTTAATAGATCTATTTTTTCTTCTACAATGTCATAGGCCATCACTTCCTCATGTTGACCCAGTAATAATGCGTTTGCTAGACCGACGTAGCCTAGACCGAATATTGAAATCTTCATCGTTTTCTCCTTAGATTACAAGTCAATGCTTTACTTTAACTCATCTTCCTATTTTCTTCGTAATCACTTCATTTCTAGCTAAAACTATCGAATTTTCTGGAACATCTTCAGCCACAACTACTCCTGCGCCGATGATAGCATTATCACCAATAGTAATCCCTCCAACAATTGTTGCGCCAGAATATACGACAACATTGTCCCCTATCGTAGGATATAAAGTCAATTCATTTTGAGGATTATCCATGCTCTCCCGCAAAATGTCCCTGCTTTTGACACCAAATGTTGTGTTGTGATAAATGATTACATTCCGACCAAATTTAACCCCTGAACCAATTACAATATTTTGAGGGTGAGGAAAAATTGGCATGGCAGAAAAGTCACTATTTTTGCCAACTATTATTCCAAATTGTTTAAATAATTTATTTCGGTAATATTTGGCAATTAATTCACTTTTATTCTTTGTGCGTTTTAAATACGTTTCAACTAATCGTTCGCTTCTAAAAAAATAATCAATCATGAACATAATTTTTCACACCTTTCACAATTTTATGTACAGTTGACTTCACCAATGTTCTATTGTAGTAGAGTATTGCCATCGAAAGAATGATAAATAGCATGACATCTAACCAAATTAATCTTTGAATAACAAGAACTGATACGACACAGTAAGTTAATACTAATACAGCTAACATTTTGATGTTCACTGAATAGTTTTCAATCTTCCTTCCCATGTAATATCTAGAAATTAATAAGGATAGAGCTCCTAGCATATATGATATTGCAACGCCTAAAACGCCCAAACTCAAAACAAGGATAAATGAAAACACAACATTTACTAAACCAGCTATAAACGAAGTTAAAAAGATTTTGCCCGTCTGACCAAAGACATTAAAAATATTACCCACATTCGTTGACATATTCATAAAAATTGTTGCTAACACCACGATTGGGACAAAATTCAAAGAATCTGAAAAATCTTGATTTGAAATGAAAGCATAACCAATTCCTATAATTGGAATAATAACCAAGCTCGCTTGTAACATTAATGAAAAAATATGATTGATATTTTTCTGGAACCTTTTGATAAAATCATCATCCTTAAATGTAAGAATTGCGTCTTCAATTGCCGCCATCGCAATCACCGAGCCAAACATCGCTAATATCCCCGCAAATTTCAAGCCAAATGCAAATGTGCCATTTGCTGCGGTACCTAATTTCCAATTAATAAAAAATCTTGAATATCCATTTAAGAACCAGACAAACACGAGATTGAAAATTAACGGGGCAGAATAGCCTAGCAACCCTTTAAGTATAGACAAACTGAACAATTTGATTGAAACATGCTGCCATATCTTTATTCTCATCCCCATGAATAATATAGAGAAAATTTGAGTCAAAAAACAAGAAAGTAACAAACCAATTAATCCTAGTTTCATAAGTACTACGAACAAGACAATTAATAAGATGTTCACCACAGAAGAATAAATCCCAGACTGCATATAGATGATATTCATTTTCAAACTTCTTGTCATGTATTGAAAAATGGAGACTAACGGTGTCAGCACAATCATTAACACATAGAGGAACCATTCTTTCCCAACAGAAACGATAGTTGAACTATACACTAACGATAATATAAGTGTCGAAACTAACAAAAGAATAATCGAAAATAGAAGTGTTGTCGATAAGATGTCATCAACTTGTTCCTTCTCATCTGAAATGGCAAAACGAAGCAGCCCTTCCCAGATAGCTAAAACCAAAATTGGGGACAAAAATTGCGCAATTGTAATTTGAAAATCATATTGGCCGACTTCTGACGCAGTCAAATATATCGCATAAATTGGAATAATCAATGTTCCTATCATTTTTGATCCAAAATTTCCGATAAAATATATGAGTGTCTTTTTCCCTATTGACTGATTAGTCGTATTGTTTACCATTTTTATTTCCCCGAGTTAATTTGATATGCGATGCCTTGTAAAAAAATAAAATTAAAACCCAACCCATCATGACATTTATTCGTGCTGGCATCCACTCAAAGAGTAAAAAGACCAGAATGACGAGTGAGTAGCTATACAATGATAAACTTAACAGCGAAGGAGATTTTGCATAAAGTTTTGCCGAATAGTGCATGGCGGTAGAAATTACAAAGGGATAAATAACTAACCCCAATTTACCAAAATCTCTCAATGCTGCATATACTGTTGTACAATTATTATTCATATGAATTGTAGGTGATATATAGACAAAATTTGAAGTGACAGCATTCATTTGAGCTAGTGGTATAGAAAAGTCAGTATGAAAGATTTTGTTTGCAAGAACTGAAAAAATACTTGAAAAACCAGACACAATATATTGACCGTTGAATAGTGTATGTAATCTAGAAAAATCAGCATTTTCTATGTAAAAATTTAACAAATTAATAGGTGCAAAAAAATAGACATATAGCATTTGAAGTAGACCCAACCCACTCAGCGTTCTTTGAGATGAGATAAATCCAACAAAGAAACCTGAAATGATACCTACAAAAACTAATTTTTTGTGCCTTGTTATTAATCTAATTATTTTCCCTCTTACTGAAAGGACAACTGCGAATAAGGCTACTAAAACCGTCGTGACAAATTGCCACCTTCCAGCAAAAATTATTGTAAACATAAGGGAATTAATAAAACTAAGAACTAACAGAAAGAGACTACTCCTTCTTTGTCGTGAACCATACAATAGACTAATAACTGAAAATAATACACCAACAATTATAATTGGATTTACTAACCATTGCAGTATCATCATATTGCCAAAGCTTGAATCATCTGAAAAGTAAAGTTTTCTTACACCATCAAAACCAAAATTTAACACCAATTTAAGTGAGGTCGGAAACTTTTGTAAAAGCAATAAAAATGAAAAAAATTCCGAGAATAATAGAAGATTCAAACTCCCTATTGAAGTTGACTTGAATTCTATCGGCTTACGAAAAAGCACTCTATCTTTAACCAATAGAATCATTGAAAATATATTTACCATCACTATAAAAGTTATGATAGATACATTGGTTTGAAAAGAAGGAGCAATTATATCTAATGGCTGTATACTGCTTAGACCAAGCATTAATAACCACAGCGTATTAAAGATATTCATATAATTAAAAGAAGTTGTAAATAAATTAGTATATATCACTCCTAATAATAAAATTGCACACAAACATATCAATAAAATCAATTCGTTCCTCCTTCAATTTGAATGTTGTGGTTAATCAAGTCATTCAAATCGACGTACTTATCATAATACACAGTATCATTAACTATTTCAGGTGCACCTTCATATTTTTTATAGAGTACTGCTGAATCTAAAGATTGAGCGGTATGATCAGAAATAAACATTACTTTCTTAGTTGCTGGAAACATGGCAAACTTTTCCAACTCCAAACGAGTAGCACCATTCATTTCACTAAATTTGAAAATCAAATTTTCAAAATTAATCCTTTGTTTTCGTTCATTCCATTTATATAGCGCTTCCTCTGGGGATTTATAATGTAAAAAAACAATCTCTATATCATCGATCCGACCTATCGGAACATCAGTCTGTCCCTTTTTCTTCAATTCATTAAAATGTAAGCTCTCTTGAGGTGAAATAATCATTAAATCATCTGAAATGTATTGATGTAAATTGTTTATGAATTTTAGATAATCCTCTGGGAAAAGGTATAAACCAATTGTTGGCGACAGATAGGGTAAGTTATAGTGTCGATACACACTACCACCCCAACAATTATTACTGATAATGCTGAAATTTTTATCTAAAATCTTTTTCTGACGATTCTTCCAGAACAGTTTATTCTTAATAATCGTTTTTTTTACAATAATCTTATCAATTATTTTCACGTTAAACTCCATTTCTCAAAAGCCTCAGTCCATTGAGAACTAATTTTATCTTCTGAAAATTGATTGAGCGCTTCTCGTAAAGATTTCGCATCAGCTAGTGCCGTTTTTTCATCACTTGCAATTTCCGCCATCATAGATGCAATACCATTCACATCTCCTCGTTGAGACAAATGTCTTTCTGGAAGAGATTCTAGTAAGAGTCTTGCGCCACCAGGTGAACAATCTGTAGCCACTACTGGCATACCAATAGACAAGGCTTCTATCAACGTATTAGGGATTCCTTCAAAATCAGATGTCATAACAAACATCTCACCAGTCAATAAAGCTTCAATGGGATTTGAAGTATAGCCCTTCAAGTTGACACAATGTTTTAAGCGGTATTGTAGAAGTAGTTCATCTAATCTTTTTTCATCCTTTTCAGAACCAGTACCATAGATATCTAATACATAATCAGGGAATTTCTTGTGAAAAATGACAAATGCTTCAAGCAATACATCAAGCCGTTTTTGAAAAAAATCAAGCCTCCCTATTGAGATAATTTTTTTTGTTTTACGATTCGTCCAAAATTTTTCCGTCTTTGTTTTTACTGGGTTAAATATGACCTCAGACTTATCTTGTAATCTCTTGCTGAAAAATGATTTTGCTGCTTCTGTCTGAAATATGCAACCATCCGCAAAGTTATACAAAAATCTTCTCACAACATCATTTTTCCCACGAGAATAGTTTGGATCGACTCTCTCAGAAATAATATATTTATACTTATAAAATCGACGAAATAATAGGCCTAGATAAAAAGAATGGTCTCCGAAATTCAAAACAAAATCCGGTTTTTCTTTCTTGATGAACTTTCGATATTTTTTAATAAGAGAGATGTTCTCACACAACTTTCTTTTCCTAGTGGCTGTCCTTTCTTCAAAATCAAAGTCTATAAACATTTCTTCTGATATACCAAGACCTCGAAAATCAACACTACTACAAAAGGTTAAGAATTTAACATCATGCCCCTTTTCCATCATTTTGTTAGCGACCCAAACTAGCATCTGTGTCGCACCACCATAATGGCCATGGTCTATGATACATACCAGTTTCAATAGTTTAACCTCCTGACCCATTCTCTAAAATTCAATCAAGCTCCTCATTTCTCAACATTAGGATGACTTCTTTGCTGCATAATATCCCTTATACCACTTAACGAAATTACCAATCCCTTCATCAAGTGATGTATCTGGTCTAAAATCAATTTCCGCCACCAAGTCATCAACATCTGCATAGGTGGCGACAACGTCGCCTGGTTGCATGTCCATAAATTTCTTCTTTGCTGTTACCCCGAGGTGTTTCTCAATTGTTTCAATAAATTCAAGTAAGGTTACAGGCGAATGATTTCCGATATTGTATATTTTGTATGGTGCCCACGATGTTGATGCTGAGCCCGTTTCCTCATCCCATTCAGAATTTACAGCAGGCGCTTTGGTTAATAAACGTGAAATGCCTTCAACAATATCTTTTATATACGTAAAATCACGCATCATTTTCCCTTGATTAAATACTTTGATTTCCTGACCCGAAAGAATTGATTTCGTAAAACCAAAATATGCCATATCAGGACGTCCCATTTCACCATAAACCGTAAAAAAACGAAGTCCTGTCGTTGGTATATTATAAAGATGACTATAGGTATGAGCCATCAATTCATTTGATTTTTTGGTCGCAGCATAAAAACTGACCGGATGATCTACGTTATCGTTAGTTGAGAATGGCATTTTTTTATTGCCACCATAAACAGATGACGATGAAGCATAGAGTAAATGTTTAACAGGATGATGACGACAAGCTTCCAAAATATTAAGAAAGCCATGTAAATTAGAGTCTAAATAAGCATAGGGATTTTCTATTGAGTAACGAACACCTGCCTGCGCCGCAAGGTTAATGACAACATCAAATTTTTCAGATTGGAACAAGTCATCAATAGCCTTTTTGTCAACTAAATCTATCTTATGAAACACAAAGTTTTTAATTGGCTCTAATAAAGCCAAACGATCTTTTTTCAATTGAACATCGTAATAGTCATTCAGGTTATCAATCCCAACCACAGTATCTGCTACATTTTCCGATAATTTTTTGGTCAAATGATAGCCAATAAACCCCGCAGCGCCAGTAATCAAAATTTTCATATGTGACCTTCTCCCTTTTCAAACTCACTTTACATCCTAAAATTTATCCTTAACAATACTTATTGGTATGAAGATACAAGTATTCTTCATCAGTTTAATCAGATGTTTGATTTTCAAAATAGCCCCCATTTTATTTCGTCAATTAAACATCATTTCTTTCAAATTACTATAAAATTGCTTCCTTTTTTCCTGCAATAAACTCGCTTCAAACTTCAGGGATTTAGCATAATTACGATCCCCAATCTCAATCAATTTATTCCAATCAGAAAAAACTTTTTCAATTTTATCAGCATATAATTGTGGCTCAAAATCATGAATCATCAGCTCATCTTGTACTAACTCAGGAATGCCATCAACATCACTTGCAATTACTGGAAGACCTTTAGCCATCGCTTCAATAATTACGCGCGGCAAACCTTCTGACTGTGATGGTAAAACAAATAAGTGCGCTGCCTCAAGTACTTTGCCAATCTCATTTTTATCTGACATGCCCCCTAAAAAGTCAACCTGATTAATAATAGATAATTTTGTTGCAAGTGCTTCAAATGCCGCTTTCTTTTCACCATCGCCAACCAATTGAAGTCTGACAGGAATACCTTTTTTGACTAAAATACTCACAGCCTCAATCAAGATATCTTGACCTTTCCTGTAACTATCCATAAAGCCAACATGGACTATAACAAATTCTTTAGGATTATCCTGCCATACTTTCGGTTTAAAAAACTCTTTTCTCAAATTGATACTTGAATAAGAAGTTGTAAAATATTGATCTGAAATAACTTCGCTGGCTCTAGGAGGATATTGTTCCTGTAATTTCCACTCCGTAACATATGAAACACCATTTGCAGTATAACACAAACGTTTCCCTTCTCGGTCAAAAAAAGAATTTACACTTTCCCAAATCTTCCCCTCTTTTTCAAAAAATTTATTAGCAGCCATCATAAATTCTGCACCAAAGACAGCTTTTTTTGAAACGAATCTATAAAGCAACAATGAAAGTGGGGAAGGCGCTCTCAAAATAACAACATCATGCCCCTTCTGTGCCTTCTTAAAACTTAGAATAATTTGTGGTGCTTTTTTAGCTAAGGCAACCGCTCCCTGAACATCTGGAATTTCTACAAATTTGATTCCTTTTTTAGTAATTTTGTTATAAGTTGCAGGCACTATTTTTTTTTCTGATGATGTTCTAGCAAATATCGTCACTTCATCAAATACATTGAGATACCGTTCTAAATAGTCATCGTTGACAACTCTCTTTGACCAATAATTACCATCTTCATCTCGAACGAAATGCTCTTCCAAAACTACCAATAACTTACTCATTTTAACCAATCTTATGTCCAATAAATTTTGCTGCATTCCTTACAAGCGACTTAGGAAGCATATGTAATTTTCCTTTTTTTATTAAAAAAATCACTTCTCCAATTGCCAACTTCATGCCATTGCTATTTGTTTTGCCATATCTGCTGACTAATTCTTGATTTTCTTTATAAAATCTACCAATTAATTTATAACGTTTATATTCATCTGATATTTTAAAATTGTGAGTATGATAGACTTTTGCTGTAGCAGAATAACCTATTTTGTAACCGTTCTGAATAAGCTTATCCGCTATTAACATGTCTTCTGACATATTAACTGTATCACCGAAATAACCTAAAGCAGCTATAATTCTTAAATTGTAGATTGAAAAAGCATCCGAGATAAATACAGTTTTTATTCCTTTTTCCGAAATTGCAGTCTTATCCCAAACTTCAGATTTTTCAGGATAGTTGAAACTTCTAGCATAATACTCAAATAGATTACCTTTAACTAAGTCAACTTCTTGTTTTCCAAAAACCGCACCAATTTCTTGTTCACTACTTATTAACTCTAGGAGATTTTTGATTGCATTTTTTTGCAAGTAAACATCTTGAGTCATAAATAAACCATAATCGAAGCCTTCATCAACCGCTTTAGCTGCCATTCTACTTCTGGTACCACTATGCGAAAATTCTTCTTGTGGAATAATCATGATATCAGCATCGTATCGCTTTGCAATAGCAACCGTCTTATCCGTTGAGGATGAATCTACAATCTGTATTTTGTCTTCTGAACTAATTTGTGAAGAAATCAAAGATAGAACTTCTTCAATATCATTTTCTGCATTATAAGTTGGCAGCATCACAACTAATCTTGCCATCCACACACTCCTAATTTCAATTTAACAGCCTCGCCTCAATGTGCGCCCACCCGCATCAAAACAATCACAACTGTTTTCAGCAAGATATAAGCATCAAAAGCTAAACTACTGTTTTCTACATAATGCAATTCAAGATGACATCGCTCAGGATAATTGACATTGCTTCTCCCTGAAACTTGCCACCATCCTGTAATACCTGGTTTAACACTTAAAAATTTGTATAGTTCTTCACCGTATTCAATGATTTCCCTATCTGGTAACGGACGCGGGCCGACCAACGACATATGCCCTAAACAAACATTTATCAGTTGTGGCAATTCATCCAGACTTGTTTTTCTTAATAAGCCACCGACTTTTGTAACTCTAGGGTCCTCATGTGTCTCGAATTTATAACCATTTGTCTTGAATTTTTCAAATAGTGTTCTATCTTTCATCAAAATTGTTTCTGCATCTTGACACATAGTTCTAAATTTATACATTTTGAACTTCTTGCCCGCTTTACCATTTCTGGTATGTGCGAAAAATATTGGTGCTTTAGGTTCAGAGCACTTCATAATCAACGTAATCATCACAAATACAGGTAACAAAACGATTAAACCGATGAAGCTTACAATAAAATCAATGAGTCGTTTCATCAAAACATAACCAATTTTTGATTTATGATTGGATAGTTGTGGATATGTCATGACATCTATAATATTCTTTTTAGTTGACGGCATTCTATTTCCTCCTACCTTTTACCAACTATTTTTCACACGTACTAATGCGTCAGTTTCAATCGCTGTTTCTCAGATAATACTGCTGATAGTATACCTAATATTAGCAATCCAGCACCGATATAAATAAACATCCATAAAAAGCTACGAATATAGGTTGTCAAGAACTCATACATCGCTTGATTCCGAATATTGATATAATGAAAGACATCTTTGATTAGTAGGTAACTCGGGACAACCATCCCCATCAAGCCAGCACCAATAAAGCTATGAGATACAAAACGAAGTAAACGATGTTTATAGCCACGTAATGTTGCTAACAGAAATATTGCTATTAAGCCACTTATCAAGCCAGTCAAAAAAATAATACTTGTCAATACTGACTTATAATTCATCAATTTTTGACCAAATTGTACTAGGTAGGGCAATTTAACATACCCCTTAAAAATTTCAACGCTCTTACTAGCTAAGGCTTCCACAGACGCTTTGGAATGAATTGGGACTTGCTTTTCATCAGCATAAGTCATTATTTTGTTATTTATATCTTTTTTTAATTCATCCGATCCTGAAAATTCATAGGTGATACCTGGTTTATAGATAGCTTTAAAATAATTATTCACATTATTTTCAACAATTTGTACAGAAACAATATTTTCTAAAACTTCTTTTGGCACATTGCTCCCTAGACTGAAGCCACTAATATCTTTATTAATGCTAGTGGTTAATTTTTGGTAATAATCCGTCTTTTTAGCAATCTTTTCCATGTGTTTCTCATTAAATAAAGTAAGCCTAATGCTCAAAAGAATCAGAAATGCGAACAAGAAAATCGTCATAACGAAGGATATGATTAAACGTGCTATCGTCTGAACAGGTCTATTGCGCTCAATCATTTTCCCTTGCCTCCTTTATTTGTTCTCATTAATAATCGGCCCTGTAATCTGCTTGCCAATCACAACAAATCGTTGAGGCGTAAAACCAATCGCATCAACTGGATAACAAGTATATAAGAATGCGCGCGGCTCTTGATTTTGCGCCAATTCCGTCAGCACCATTGAATCATTCGCTTGAATGATTTGAGTTGAAATAATCTCATAGGTAAACTCACCATATGATGTTTTAATGCCAAATTTTTCTCCAACATTCAAATAAGAAATTTTTCCAAATGTCGGTTGGTTATGCCCACCAATAATTGTAGTTCCCTTTTCACCAGGAAATTTACTATTAGGATACATACCAGCACCTATTGCTAATATCTCACTAGAATCACCATAATATAAAGGTAGATTGATATCGACTTGCTCGATAGTTACTTCACCATAACGTGAACCTTTTTCAGGATAAGTAATGGAAGAGGCTAAAAGTCTACCATCTTCTACTTTTTTATTTGATATCTCACTTTTAGTTGGTAACTTAAGCGATTGTTGTTCAAACTTAGGTTCGTCATTTAATAGTAATAAAGAAGTAGCCGATGTCACAAAATTAATCACAGGTTTTCCGATTGCATAAATCATGACATAACCTAATATCATAAAAATCAAAGGTACATAAACATATGCACCTAATCTCCGCCATTTTTTCAAGCTTGCTGTTTACTTCTATTCATTACAACTGCTGCACCTGCTACAACAATAAATAAGCTTGATAGAGCAATTAGACTCGAAGTATAATTTACACCTGTATTAGCTAAGACAGGTTTATCATTTGCATCTGTCAACCATTCCTCAGCTAGTAATTGCTCAAGTGTAAATCCTGGCGTTAAATCATCAATTTCAGCAGCTAAAGCAGCAACTTTTTCAGCAACATCAACTGGCAATAGTGCCAACAACTCATCTAAAGATGTGACATTTGCAGTGTTCACACCTGTCGACTTAACTAAAGCAACAATTTCGTTAATATCTTTGACAATAATGGCAGCATTAGCATCCGAAATATCCACTGTTTTCATATAGTTACTTGCTTGAATGGTATGATTTGGTGCTAAGTGACTACCAGCAGCAGTCTGTGCTGCTGTAATAACATTTTGTTCTCCAGCAGTTACAACACTTTTCTCTGCTGCTGCTGCATTCGTGCTAACAACTAGTGTTAAGCCTAAAATAATTGTAAGTACACTCGTTTTCATTTTCATTTCATCTTCTCCAATTTTAGTTGTATTCAAAACTACCATCATTTGAGATCAATTGATTATCAAATGTTTCATTCTGAATGGGCAATCTATTATAAACTGCTAATTTAGCAGAAAATACCAATTTTATTTCCTATAACGCCTTAAGCTAATATTATCACCATTAATAATGTCTCTCGCAACACAGTTATAGTAATCAATTTTCCCTTCACCATATTTCTTTCTAATCATTTCATAGGCTTCTGCCAAATAAAAATTTCGATTGTCAACATCGTGTGCATCACTTGCAAGCATTTGTACCATACTATTTTTAACGAAGTAATGGGAAAGTTTCTGAATCTTTTTACCATATTTACCGACAAGCGATGGTGCCGTCAACTGTGCTAGACAGCCCATTTTCAAATACTTTTCCAACAAGGAAGGGTTCGCTTGAAATACCTTATATCGTTCAGGATGAACAATTATCGGTATAATGCCACGCGCTATCAACTGCTTAATGAGTTTATTTGCATAGTCAGGAATACTGTCCATCGGAAATTCTAGCATTAAATAGCGATCTGTCACATCAGCAAATAAAATTTCATTCTGGTTAATTTCAGTCATTAAATGCTCAAAAATTCTTACTTCTTGCGCCTCATAGAGAATCAAAGGAATATTTCTCTTGGTCAATTCCTCCTGCAATTCTGCTACTTGAAGCAGTACCTTACTTTTAGGATTTTCATATGAAGAATTGTGATGAGGTGTACATAAAATATGCGTAATTCCCTGACTAACCGCTTTTTTTGCCATTTTAATGCTATCATTTAAGTTCTTTGCACCATCATCTATCCCAGGCAAAATATGACAATGTAAATCAATCATCTATCGTCTCCATCGTTAATAACTCCAAAATGATACCAGATGCTAGGATTTACTACCGTAATAATAGTAGTCATCCTTAGAAATCTTAGTCCCATTGAAAACAACACCTAAAATATTGGCCTGAGCCATATCTAATAATTGTTTAGATAGCAAGATTTCTCGCTTGTCTCTTTGCCGCTCGCGAACGACTAAAATCGTTCCATCTGTTCGGCTCGCTAAAATTTGCGCATCCGTTACAGCAGTTAGTGGTGGTGTGTCAAAAATCACAAGATCAAAATTCTGAGTCAATGTCTGCAAAATCTCCTGCATGCGTTCTGTCCCCAACAATTCAGAAGGATTAGGAGGGACATGGCCACTTGTTAAAACTGACAGACGATCAACCTTAGTTTGGCTAACATAATTCTCGTAATTTGATGTTTTGTCTACCAATAAATCTGATAAACCTTCATCTCTTGACAGCGACCAAGTTAAATCAGCCGTTGGTTTACGCAAATCTGCATCTACTAAAAGTGTCTTTAGACCTGCATCTGCGAAAACAACAGCCAAATTATTGGCAACTGTTGACTTCCCTTCATTAGGGCCAGCACTCGTTATAACCAATGATTTCAAGTCTTTGTCTACCATTGAAAAACGAATATTTGAGCGAATCGTCCGATACTGTTCAGAAACGATGCTTCTTTTCTTGAACATAGTGATTAAAGAAACTGGACTCGGCTTATCATCTTTTTTACGCTTGTAAAAACTTCCCATCTCATCTGCCACCTTTCTCAAACTCACTGTTAAAGTCTCGGACGCTTTCGTCTTTTATTTTCAACATTTTGAACATCCTTTGCTGTCACTTTTGTTTGTTTTCTTGTTTGTTTTCTTGCTTCTTTTTCCGTAATAGGATTTGGCGTTTCCAATACCTTGACTACTTCAGCTGCTTCATTTTCTTCAGGAATCGTTTGTTCTGGAGTACTTTCAGTCTCTAAATGCTCATCTTGTTTTTCCAAAACATTCAAGAACAACGAATTTTGCAATTCCTTACTAGATAAAACTGATATTTCCCCTAAAAGTGGCAAACCTAAATCATTCTCAATAAATTTCGCATCTTTAACCGTTTTATCCAAAAATTCTAAAAGAAAAGCAATCAAAACTCCTAACATCAGGCCGATAACTGCACCAATTAATAAATTTAATTTCTTATTTGGAGAAACGGGTGTCGTTTTCAATTTAGCTAGACTTATGATTGAAACCTTATCGACTTTTAAAATCTCAACTGCTCTCTCTTTAAAAATCATTGCCGTTCTATTTGCAATTTCCATCGCTTCCTCTGCGTTTTTAGAAACGACCTGAATTGAAAACATTTGAGAATTTTGACTTTGTGCCACACTAATCATTTGGTTTAACTCAGAAGAAGCGTATTGAATACCGTTTTCCTTTGCCAATTGTAACGATACTTGATCCAGAACAACATCAGATTTAATCAAATCTTTGTAAGTATTCACCATCATCACATTACCAGTTAAATCGCTTTGTAAATTTACACCTGTTGTATTTTCTTGATTTGATTGAACAACTAGCTGTGTATCAGTACCGTATTTAGGTGTGATTAAAAAGAATGTAATACCTGCTAATGCGATTATTCCCAGAATCAGCATTGCAAATATTAATAGAATTCTTTTTCTTAATATCAATGCTATTTCTTGTAAACTAACTATTTCTTCCATTTCCACCCCTGTAATTTCAACTGTATGTGACTATATTTCTCATCATTCTAGATGCGCTATACACTTTATCTTAGTCACACTACAATTTACATTATATCATAATCTCTACATATGTTACAAATCATTTGGGAAATTTAAATTTTATCCGTTTTGTTTGATTCACTCATATTTTAATTACATTTCTATAGTTATAATTAGCGCATATTAAAACCTAATAATTACGCTTTAAGTAGACGCTGAGAAACGCCTGTAATAGCCAAACAATCACTGACTTCCAGACAATCCCCCTAACGCTTCATGTCGGAACCAATGTTACTAAAAACCATTACGACTTATTTATATTAGAAAAACTAACTTAAAAACCAAGCCGATATCTTTTTTTATTATTAATATTTGTCAAAGTTTTTTCACTCTTAATTGACGGAATATTATATTTTTTATCAACCAGATTACCTTAATCTAGAAACCGCGATAAAGTCGTTTTGATTAGTCCTCGCTCACAAGGCTTTAGCAAGGAATTCAGTCCGATAGCATCGTATCTCTAAGAACATTACCGATTGTCAAGTATTTTTGTATTTTCATGCTTTCATTTTAGCATAAATTTCAATCGTTTTTCTAATTCATCTACAAACTAAAACAAAAGAGGTTGGGACAAAAGACTTCAAAAATAGATAGACTAAAATGATGCTGATTTTCGACTTTTCACAGGTTATTGATTTTTTCAATGGTAGCAGCACTTTTCTTGCTAATTTCGTATTGTTTTGACAAAACAATACGAATTTCACACAAAATAGGCTATGAACGTTTCCGTTTAACACCGGAAATGGTTCATAGCCTATTTTTTAGAGGACTTTTGTCTCAGCCTCAATTCATTATTCAGTGACTTCAGCCACAACTTCTGATGTTTCAGCAACTTTTGCTAATGGTTCAAGGTTGCGGTAACGTGCCATACCAGTACCAGCTGGGATGATTTTACCGATGATAACATTTTCCTTAAGACCAAGCAATGGATCTTTCTTGCCACGGATTGCAGCATCAGTCAAGACACGTGTTGTTTCTTGGAAAGATGCAGCTGACAAGAATGAATTTGTTTCAAGCGATGCTTTAGTGATACCCATAAGGACTGGACGAGATGTCGCAGGCACGCCACCATCAAATAAAATTTGTTGGTTAGCTTGCTCGAAATCAACGATGTCCATGAGTGTCCCCGGCAAGAGATCTGTATCGCCAGAATCCATGACGCGGACTTTGCGGAGCATTTGACGAACCATGACCTCAACGTGCTTGTCGCCGATTTCAACCCCTTGGCTTCTATAGACTTTTTGCACTTCTGCAAGTAAGTAAGTTTCAACTGAGAGCGTGTCGCGAACTTGAAGTAAGTGTTTTGGTTGAATAGAACCTTCTGTCAAAGGCGTTCCACGGTGAATGAAATCACCAACTTCAACGTGCATACGTGCTGTAAATGGCACTTCATATGTCCGTGTATCAGTTTCACCTTTGACTGTTACTTCTTTCTTACGCGTCGCTGCTTCTTCTGTGATTTCAACAACTTCACCCGTTACCTCAGTGATGACCGCTTCCCCTTTAGGGTTACGGGCTTCAAAGATTTCTTGGATACGAGGGAGACCTTGTGTGATATCTTCAGATGATGCCACACCACCCGTGTGGAATGTCCGCATGGTTAACTGTGTACCAGGTTCACCGATTGATTGGGCAGCGATTGTTCCGACTGCTTCACCAACTTCAACTGCATCACCAGTTGCCAAGTTGACACCATAACAATGTTTGCAGACACCATGACGTGTTTTACATGTAAAGACTGAACGGATCGTGACTTCTTTGATGCCTGCTGCAACGATTTGCGCTGCAATGGCTTCTGTAATCAACTCATCTTCACCGATGATTTGTTCACCTGTTTCAGGATGAACAACCGTTTTACGTGTGTAACGACCATTGAGACGTTCTGATAAGGGTTCAACCATTTCTTTACCTGTCGCAATATCACTAATCACAAGACCACGGTCAGAACCACAGTCGTCTTCACGGATGATGACATCTTGAGCCACATCAACGAGACGACGTGTCAAGTAACCTGAATCGGCTGTTTTAAGGGCCGTATCGGTCATCCCTTTACGGGCACCATGGGTAGAGAAGAACATTTCCAAAACAGACAGACCTTCACGGAAGTTTGAGATGATTGGGAGCTCCATGATTTTACCATTCGGCGCTGCCATCAACCCACGCATACCCGCGAGCTGTGAGAAGTTGGAAATATTACCACGGGCACCTGAGTCCATCATCATCACGATTGGATTCGACATGTCTTGGGCTTCAATCAGGCGACGTTCAAGTTCTTCTTTAGCACCACGCCAAACGTCTGTTACCATTGTATAACGTTCATCATCAGTCATCGCACCACGACGGAATTTCTTCGTGATTTGTGCTACTTTATCATGTGCTTCTTCAATGATGAGATGTTTATCTGCAACAACCGGGATATCAGCAATACCCACAGTCAAACCCGCCTTAGTCGAATGGTGGTAACCGAGGTCTTTGAGACGGTCAAGCATTTCAGATGTCAATGTCGTGCGGAAACGTTTGAAGACTTCCGCAATGATATTACCCAAATGTTTTTTCTTGAATGGTGGTACTAACTCAAGATTTTGGATAAATTCGATGACATTGTCTCCGAGCGCCATGAAGAAACGGTCATCAGTTTGTGATGTTAAGTTTTCTTGTGTTGGTTCATTCAGATAAGGGAACTCTTCTGGCATAATCGCATTGAACAGGATTTTACCAACAGTCGTCGCCATAATCTTATCTTTTTGATCTTCCGTCCAAGGTTTGTTCAATGATTTCGTTGCAATCCCAACACGTGTGTGCAAGTGAACGAAACCATTACGCCAAGCGACTTCTGCCTCGTCAGCGTTAGCAAAGACCATGCCTTCGCCTTCACGACCCGCTTCTTCCATGGTAATGTAGTAGTTACCCAAAACCATATCCTGTGACGGTGTAACAACTGGTTTACCATCTTTCGGGTTAAGAATGTGCTCAGCAGCTAGCATCAAGACACGCGCTTCTGCTCGGGCTTCTTCTGAAAGTGGCAAGTGAATCGCCATTTGGTCACCGTCGAAATCGGCATTGTAGGCCTCACACACAAGTGGGTGAAGACGAATCGCACGACCATCAATAAGGACTGGTTCAAAGGCTTGAATACCTAGACGGTGAAGCGTAGGTGCGCGGTTAAGTAGAACTGGATGTTCTTTAATCACATCTTCAAGCACATCCCAAACATCTGGGTCTTGACGTTCAACTTTACGTTTCGCAGCACGAATATTAGGTGCCATGTCACGTTTAACAACTTCACTCATAACAAATGGTTTGAAGAGCTCAATCGCCATTTCGCGCGGCACACCACATTGGTACATTTTAAGTGTTGGACCAACAACGATAACCGAACGACCAGAGTAGTCAACACGTTTACCGAGCAAGTTTTGACGGAAACGTCCTTGTTTCCCTTTCAGCATATGGCTGAGAGATTTAAGTGGACGGTTACCCGGACCAGTAATCGGACGACCACGACGACCATTATCTACAAGCGCGTCCACGGCTTCTTGCAACATCCGTTTTTCGTTTTGAACGATGATATTGGGTGCATTCAATTCCATCAAACGTTTCAAACGATTATTCCGGTTGATAACACGACGATACAAATCGTTCAAATCAGAGGTTGCAAAACGACCACCGTCGAGTTGAACCATCGGACGTAAATCAGGTGGAATAACTGGTAAAACATTGAGTACCATCCACTCTAATTTATTGTTTGATTTATTGAAGGCATCTAAGACATCCAAACGACGGATGGCTTTGACACGTTTTTGACCTGTTGCAGTTTGCAACTCTTCTTTAAGGGCTGAGATTTCAACATCCAAATTCACATTTTTAAGCAAATCTTGAATGGCTTCAGCACCCATTTTTGCAACAAATGACCCAAAACCATTTTTGAGCATTTGTTCGCGATATTCGCGTTCAGTCAAAAGTTGTTTTTTCTCAAGTGCAGTATTTTTGGGGTCAATGACCACATAACTTGCGAAATAAATGATTTCTTCAAGAGAGCGAGGACTCATGTCCAAGGCTAAACCCATACGTGATGGAATGCCTTTGAAGTACCAAATGTGTGAGGTTGGTGCTGCAAGTTCGATATGCCCCATGCGTTCACGACGAACTTTCGCACGTGTCACTTGGACACCACAAATTTCACAGACTTGTTTTTTATAGAAAACGCCTTTTAGCTTACCACAGCTACATTCCCAGTCTTTTGATGGCCCGAAAATACGTTCATCAAAGAGCCCTTCGCGTTCTGGTTTTTGTGTACGATAGTTGATTGTTTCGGGTTTTTTGACTTCGCCAAAAGACCAAAAACGGATTTTTTGAGGAGACGCAATCCCAATTTGCATACTCTCAAATTTATTTACATCGACCATTTTTTCTCCTGTAAATTGAGGCTATCTTTACGCATAGACTTTGTCTAAAGATGACCTCAGCAAGAGTTTAATCAGCATTTGACTCAATAATGACTAAACTCTTTTGTTTTCGATTTACTGTTCTGACACTCATTTCAAAAATGTCGGCTTGAAATGTTATTGACCAGCTTCTTCGATTGCTGTTTCTTCCGCCCCAACTGCCGCAGCAACTACGGCTTCTTGAGCTTCTAACATTTCCACGGTCACTTCGACTTTGTCGTTGTTATGTGAATCCGTATCATCATCCAATTCACGAAGTTCAAGGATATTATCCTCAACGTCCAAGACTTTCATGTCAAGACCAAGTGATTGCAATTCTTTTACCAAGACACGGAATGACTCAGGCAGACCCGGTGCAGGAATTTTTTCGCCTTTGACAATTGCTTCATAGGCCTTGGTACGACCAACAACGTCATCAGATTTATAAGTCAGGATTTCTTGTAGAATATTAGCAGCACCGTAAGCTTCCAGTGCCCAAACTTCCATCTCCCCAAAACGTTGTCCACCAAACTGTGCTTTACCGCCAAGTGGTTGTTGGGTAACGAGTGAGTAAGGTCCGACTGAACGGGCATGGAGTTTATCATCAACCATGTGGTGAAGTTTGATCATGTACATGACACCAACTGATACACGGTTATCGAAGGCTTCGCCTGTCCGACCATCATAGAGGACAGTCTTGGCATCATCTGCCATGCCTGCTTCTTTAACAGTGTTCCAGATGTCCTCATCGCGCGCCCCATCAAAGACAGGTGTTGCGATGTGGATACCAAGTGTGCGAGCAGCCATCCCAAGATGGAGCTCCATCACTTGTCCAATGTTCATCCGTGATGGGACACCGAGTGGGTTCAACATAATGTCGACTGGTGTACCATCTGGCAAGTAAGGCATGTCTTCTACTGGCAAGATGCGGGATACAACCCCTTTATTACCATGACGACCGGCCATTTTATCCCCAACATGGATTTTACGTTTTTGAACGATGAAGACACGAACAAGTGTATTCACACCTGTTTGAAGTTCATCGCCATTTTCACGACGGAAAATCTTCACATCATGGACAATACCATCGGCACCATGTGGCACACGAAGTGAGGTATCACGAACTTCACGCGCTTTTTCTCCAAAGATGGCGCGAAGTAGACGTTCTTCTGGTGTTGGATCAGTTTCGCCCTTAGGTGTCACTTTACCAACGAGAATGTCGCCTTCTTTCACTTCGGCACCAATCCGAATGATACCGAACTCGTCCAAATGACGCATGGCTTCTTCACCAACGTTTGGAATTTCGCGTGTAATTTCTTCTGGTCCAAGCTTTGTATCGCGTGTTTCAGATTCGTATTCTTCGATGGCAATTGAGGTATAAACGTCGTCTTTAACGAGACGTTCACTCATGATAACGGCATCCTCGAAGTTATACCCTTCCCAAGTCATGTAGGCAACAAGTGGGTTTTGACCGAGGGCCATTTCCCCACCTTCCATTGAAGGACCATTACCGATGATTTCATCTTTTTCAACTTTGTCACCAACTTGAACAAGTGGGCGTTGGTTGTAAGATGTTCCTGAGTTTGAACGACGGTATTTTGTGACTGTATATTTGTCTAATTCACCCGTTGTACGACGGATGCGGATTTCACCACCGTCAACAAATTCAACTGTTCCTTCATGTTTAGAAAGGATTGCAGCACCTGAATCATGCGCTGCTTGATGTTCCATACCAGTTCCGACAAATGGTGCATGCGGATCAATCAATGGTACTGCTTGACGTTGCATGTTGGCTCCCATGAGGGCACGGTTGGAGTCATCGTTTTCCAAGAAAGGAATACAAGCTGTTGCGACTGCGACTACCTGTTTAGGTGAAACATCCATGAAGTCAGCTTTATCCGCTTCAACTTCAATATTGTTACCACGTGTACGGGCCATAACTGTTTCACCAGAGAATTTATTGTCTTCTGTTAATGGTGAGTTAGCTTGGGCAACGATGTAGTTATCTTCTTCATCAGCTGTCAAATAATGAATTTCGCTGGTTACGACACCATTAGCACGGTCAATACGACGGTAAGGTGACATGATGAAACCATATTCATTGATTTTACCAAATGATGACAAGTTATTGATCAACCCGATATTTGGTCCCTCAGGTGTTTCAATCGGACACATACGGCCATAGTGGGTATAATGTACGTCACGTACTTCATAACCAGCACGGTCACGTGTCAAACCACCAGGTCCGAGGGCTGACAAACGGCGTTTGTGAGATAATTCAGACAGTGGATTATGTTGGTCCATGAACTGTGACAACTGTGAACTACCAAAGAACTCTTTAATAGCTGCTGTTACAGGACGGATGTTGATTAAAGATTGGGGTGTCATGTTTTCGTCATCAGCTGAACTCATACGCTCACGAATGACACGTTCCATACGGCTTAAACCAATACGAACTTGGTTTTGGAGCAATTCGCCAACTGAGCGAATACGACGGTTACCCAAGTGGTCAATATCATCCACACGACCAATACCTTCGTTAAGCGCCAACCAGTAGTTAACATTTGCGATAATATCAGCAGGTGTTAAGTGACGGACTTCTGGTGCGATTTGACCATTTGAAATCACGTTGATTACTTTTTCTGGATCTTTTGGTGAATAAACTTTAACAACTTGAATATCGATTGGTTCTGTGATGACAGCATCATCTGACGGATAAAGTGTAACAGTGTTCAAACCATTATCAAGTTCAGTCTCGATGCTATCCAACACGTCACGTGTCAATTCTGTGTCTTTGTCAACTAGGATTTCGCCAGTTTCACCACTAACTAATGACTCTGCAAGCGTGAGTCCCAAAAGACGGTTTTTAAGGGCTAATTTTTTGTTAACTTTGTAACGACCAACTGGTGCAAAGTCGTAACGGCGTGGATCAAAGAAACGAGCTGTTAACAGGCTACGTGAGCTGTCAGCTGTTTTAGGTTCACCAGGACGAAGGCGGTCGTAGATGTCTTTAAGGGCTTCTTCTGTCCGTGTGTCGCCAGCGTATTTATGGATGTCTTTTTCAATTGTTGCGCGAGTCAATTCACTATCGCCAAGAATTTCGAAGATGGCTTCATCTGAGCCGAAACCGAGGGCACGCATGATTGTCGTAAATGGTAATTTACGCGTGCGGTCGATGCGGACGTAACCGATACCTTTGGCATCAGTGTCTAACTCAAACCAAGCCCCACGGTTAGGGATTGTTGTATGTCCATATGATTCCAGACCATTTTTGTCAACTTTTGGATGGAAATAAGTACCAGGTGAGCGAACCAACTGAGAAACGATGATACGTTCAGCACCATTGATGATGAAAGTCCCCATTTCTGTCATGAGTGGGAAATCGCCGAAGAACACTTCTTGTGTTTTCAACTCGCCAGATTCTTTGTCAACCAAACGGAAAGTCACAAATAATGGTGCTGAGTAGTTGGCGTCATGTGCGCGCGCTTCCTCAATTGTGTATTTAGGTTCTTTCATTTCATAACCGACAAATTCTAGGTCTTTTGTACCTGCGAAGTTATCGATTGGTAACATTTCTTTGAATACATCAGCCAACGACTGGTCTAAGAAACGTTGATAAGAGTCGGTTTGAATTTCGATCAAATTCGGCAAATCAAGTACTTCTTTGATTCGCGAAAAGCTGCGTCTAGTACGGTGTTTGCCGTATGCTACGTCATGTCCTGCCAAGTTCTTCTCCTCTAATACTTCTGGTCATCTCTGCTATGATGTGAGAGATAACCTTTACAGTGGATTATATGCAATGTGGTCAGTTGATGTTGTCATCATTGACCATTTTCTAGTTTGTCGGTATTACTTTCTGGAAATATTAAGAATTTTCAGAAACATTTTTTTTGCGTTACAAATGGCAGTTTTCACTGCTTCAGACGTCAAAAAAAGCAACGAAAATAAAACTTCCCGTTGCTCACAAAGCACTAGGGACAATATTTCCTAGCATTTTGCCGACAAACTCTTTAGAATAGTTTACCATATTCTACTATAAAATTCAAGAATTTCAGAAACTTTCCACCAGATTTGATGCCTTAAAATTTACTAAATTAGCGATTGTCCTTGTATTGGAAATTGTCAACTTTTCTTGAAACTTTAGGCAACTTTAAGCTAAATCATTTACACTTGTGCTTGTAGCATTTATTTATATAGCTCTATCGGAGCCAATTTGAAAGGTAGAATGAATGAATTTTTTCAAAAGATCATGGCTGTATTTGACAGCAAAAGTGGGGAAAACGGCTATCTTAATGCTCGTTTTCACAGCAATTATGGTATTTGTTTTAGCAGGCTTAACCATTCGGCAAGCCGCTATTAAGGCGACAGAAAATGCTAAAAAAGAAGTCGGTGCGTCTGTCACGCTGTCAGTAGACCGTGACAAGATGATGAAAAAAGCATTGGAAACAGCCAGCGCTGATGGGTCGCCTGTGCGGATAAAGGAAACACCTGTTCCGCTCAGTCAGGCAGAAAAAGTTTCAAAAATGAGTGATGTGAAAAATTATTCCTTTTCTACTTCTGCAAGTGCTGCTGCAGGTACTGGAATGACACCGATTACGGGCAGCGCAGACACTTCAAGTAATGATTCAGCACAAGGACAAGGGCACTTGAGTGGTAAAATGGGGGAAGAGATAGACACCTCTAAAAGTACCGTTGCCATGAACCCAGATTTTCGTTTAACTGGTGTCAACAATTTACTCAGTCTGCCGACATTTCAAGATGGGACAGCAAAAATAACTTCTGGACGTGCCATCACTGAAAAAGACAAAGGTACTAATCATGTTGCAATTGAGAGCCAACTTGCCACAGCCAATCAGCTGAAAGTTGGTAGCACCTTTAAATTGAAAGACGAGAATGGTACAGAACGTGACTTGACCATTGTTGGTATTTATGAGACTTCACAAGTTGCAGACGGTATGGCTCAAAGAATGCGTTCTCTTAATCCAGCCAATACCATTTACAGCTATTATACGCTTACCAACAGCTTTAAGGAGGGGGCGACAGATACAAGCGAACAAACCATTGATAGCGCCGTTTATTACTTGAAAGATCCGGCAAAAATGGAAAAATTCGTGGCATCTGCTAGCAAAAAATTGGATACTGATACCATGACTTTATCTGCTAATGACCAAGCCTATCAACAAATGCTGACACCATTGAACAATGTCGCTAGTTTTGCAACGAATATCGTCGTTCTAGTCGCAGTTGCTGGTGTGATTATTCTTAGTCTAATTGTTATTTTAAGTATTCGCGAACGCCGTTTTGAGATTGGTGTCTTGATGAGCTTGGGTGAGAACAAAGCAAAAATCATCGGTCAATTTTTCATTGAACTTTTCGTGATTATGCTTGTCAGTGTCAGCCTTGCTGGCTTAACAGGAAATATCATCGGTAATGTCATCGGTAACCAACTTCTAAACCAACAAAACACAACCCAACAGGAACAAGCTCAAAATACAACTACTCCCCAAGGCGGTGGCGGTTTCATGGGTGATCTCGGCGGGCCATTTACACCAAGTAAGCAAGAGGCCAAACAGATTGAGCGGATGAATGTCAAAATGACACCAAAAACAATTTATCTACTCGGTGCTCTAGCTTTAGGCATTGTTTTGATTGCGATATTTGTCGCTTCTATCGGTATTTTGAGACTGGAACCTAAAACGATACTGACGACCAATTAAAACATATTATAAAGAGATAAATCATCGGAGGAACAACGAATGTTAGAAACAAAAAAACTTGGTTTCTGGTATCAAGACAAAGCAGATACCTTATTTGAAAACGTTAATTTACAATTTGAAGCTGGCAATATGTACGCTATTCTAGGTAAAAGTGGGAGTGGTAAAACAACCTTTCTATCGCTTATCTCTGGTCTAGATTCAGCAAAAGAAGGCGAAATCCTTTATCAGGATAAAAGCTTGAGTCAAATTGGTTTAACTCAATTTAGAAAACACCATCTTGCCATTGTTTTCCAAGCCTATAACCTCTTTACTTATATGACCGCCTATCAAAATGTCAGCAGCGCACTTGAAATTAGTGGTGAAAAAAAAGAAAACCGTCGGGATTTTATTACTGAAAGTCTTAAATCCGTGGGGATTACCGAAGACTTACAGCATAAAAAGGTTGGGCAGTTATCAGGTGGACAACAGCAACGTGTAGCTGTCGTCCGAGCTATGGTAACTGGTGCTGATATCATCGTCGCTGACGAACCAACAGGCAATCTGGATGAAGAAACAGGACGAGAAATCATCAATTTATTTGAAAAAATTGCCCATGAGCAAAAGAAAATCGTCATTTTGGTCACGCATGACAATGATATCGCAAAAAAAAGTGATGTAACCTATGAATTGAAAGATAAAGTCTTTCATAAACGGTTAAAAAGTTAAGTCAAACTAAATAAAAGGTCTGGGACAAAAGTTTTTAAAAGAGACAAACCGCATAAATTTCGTTTTTGAAAACGCTGATTATGCAGTTTGCCTCTTTTAAAATTAGCTAAATTATGCTGATTTCCGACTTTCTTCCCAGCCTCTTTTGTCAAAATGTCCCTTTAATCAAGCGAAGCCAAAATTTTCTTAACAACATCTTCCTTCCCCAATAGCAAGTCATAATAAGCGTTCTTTCTCAGTTTCTTAGCTTCAATAAACTGTCAGACTGGCTTTTCGCGGCACGATATAACCTTCATGTTCAAAATAAGAATTGAGATACTTGATCGCCAGAGAGGACAGACCCTTAATGGGAGCAAAAAGCGTAAAACTGCCGTTGCCATCAGTAATCACCTAATCACACATTCACGATTTTATTATATGCCTTTTATCAAAATTTTCAAAAATTATCCCTATTTTTTCCAGACAAAAAATCCTGCACCTTCCTCTCTAAACTTACTTAAAGAAAAAAACAAGATTTTTAATCAACAATTACCAAATCTTAACACGGTCGCTAGGTTCACGCCACATGCCGTCACCTTCTTGAACATCAAAAGTCGCAAAGAATTCATCTAAGTTACTAGCTTGCACATTGGCACGGAGTTTACCTGGGGCATGGACATCCATTGACAGCAACATTTGTTGGTATTCTTTTGAGGCTTTGAGGCGCCAGATTTCTCCCCACTGGATGAAAAAGGCTTTCAAATCTGCATCAGGTTCTCTGAGCGCTGCGGTCATGGCTGCGGTCAATCCGCCGGCATCGGCGATATTCTCTGAAACGACCAGTTGACCATTGACCTTGCCACCAGCAATTTCTAGGCCGTCAAACTCGGCAATCATCAGCGCTTGCTTGTCTTCAAAGGCTTTGAAATCTTCATCCGTCCACCAGTTATTCAGATTGCCGAATTCATCAAAGAGGGCGCCATTATTATCAAAGGCATGAGAGATTTCGTGGGCGATTACCGCACCGATACCGCCGTAATTTTGACTAGTCGTCTGCTCCGTTGCTGAATAAAAGGGCTTTTGCAAAATGGCCGCTGGGAAGACAATGGTGTTGCTATCCGGGCTAAAGTAGGCATTGACCATGTGCGCTGGCATGTGCCACTCAGTCTTATCAACCTCTTCGTTGAATTTGGCATAATGATGATGACTACGTGCGATATCAAAGCGGGCAATGTTACTATAAAGACTGTCAGGAGACACGGTAAATTGCTGATAAATTTCTGGTAATTTGTCAGGGAAGCCGATAAAGACGGTCATGGCATCGAGTTTTTTGATGGCTTTGTCAATCGTCGCACGGCTTAACCAAGTATTTTTATCCAGACGTTCCTGATAGACTTTAATCATCTCAGAGGTCATCCGTTTCACATCAGCCTTGGCTGCTTCACCAAAATATTTGTGACCATAATAAAGACCAACAGCTTGTGAAAACTGACCGGTCGCCAAATCAAAAGCGTGTTTTTCTTGGCTACGCGCTTCAGATGTCCCTGATAATTTGCGTGAAAAATCAGAACCTAAAATCCGCAACTCATCAGACAAATACTGGGTTGAGCCTCTCAGTAATTTAACCAACATCCATGATTTAATCAGCTCAAAATTGGCAGCATTGACGATTTGATCGAAGTTTTCATAGAAACGTTTTTCATACACGATGACTTTTTCAGGCAATTTACCGACTAAACTTTCAATGATTTTGGCAAATGGGACAGACTTGATGTGTGATGTGAAGTCACTGATGGCGATAGGATTGTAAAGCTCAGCATATTTTGCCCACTCTTCTGATGTATTGACATACTGAGCTAAAATCGCATCGAATTTGACCGTGTTGTCAGCTTCTTGCTGTGCCTCATTTTCTGAAAAACCAAACTCACGTAAAATCGCAACTGTATTGCTCACATAAAAATCAAGCAACTCAGCCTTACGTGGATGTTCATCCGCATAGTACGTCGTATCAGGCAAAATCAAACCAGCGCCAGAGAAAGTCAAGGCATAATGCACGGCATCTTTCATATCTGTGTCGACTGACAAGCCAAACGGTACAGGCACTTGTGAATTTAAAATCAAATTCGCAAATTGACTTGTCAATTCATCAAAATCTGAAATGGCTGAGATTTTTTCCAACTCAGGTTTGACAGGCTCTGTTCCAAACTCGAAACGCTCAATAAAATCACCTGCTTTTTTGTAGAATTTTGCAAATTCAGTCATGACAGGTTCGTCAAATTCGTGAATCGTTGCAAAATCATGCATTAACGTTTTTTCATTGTTAATCACAAGTTCATCAAAGGCTGCAATTCGTGGTCGATCTGACGGGATTTCCGTTTTTTCCAACCACTCAGCGTTGACTGCTTCAAATAAATCATCCTGAATTCTAACCATTTTTAAAACCACCTTCTAAAATTTCAATGACACGCAACATCTGCGCATCCGTTATCAACTTATCTGCACCATTGACCAAAGTCTCGTAAGCCGCATCGTAAATCCGACCGTAATCCCCAATTTCAGAAGGGATATATTTCTCAATTCGGTCGCCGTTTTGGTTGAGGTAAGTCAGATGGCCGTAACCTTGCGGGCTGTCCTCACCGAAACCTATTGTGTCGGGCATGATGCCTGCTTTCAGGTCATTTTCCTGCTGGTCAACATCTTGCTTGATGAAGGTACCTTGGGTGCCTTGGATCATCCATTTAGGATAGGGAATCAATGCCGACTCCGTCGCATGGACACTCGCTTTGAGTTGATTGGGATAAAATAACTCCACAGCAAAATGGTCATCGACTGTACTCAAAGGCTGGCGGGTACTTCTAATATCGTACTGCACCTGCTCAGGGCTACCAAATAGACTGACCATTTGGTCAATCAAGTGGACACCATGACCATAAAAAGACCCATTAAAATTTGACCCTGTGACGATGCTGTCATCAGGTCGGAAATGATCCATGTGGACTTGGATATCAATCACGCGCCCCAGATAACCCGTCTCAATCACTTTTTTAACCGTCAAAAAGTCACTATCAAAACGCCGATTTTGGAAAGGCATGAAAAAGAGATTGGCAGCATTGGCAAGCGATACCAGTTCTTGCATCTCAGACAGTTTTTCAACGGCTGGCTTATCTAGCAAGACATTTTTACCTGCTTGTAATAACCGTTTCGCTAAAGCAAAATGCGCCTGCGGCGGTGTGACGACAACAACCAAATCAATCGTATTATCAGCAATAATATCCTGAATATCTGTCGAAAAAAGGGTTCCCGTTGCTTCCAAAGCAAGTTGCGCCTCAGGTTTTTTCATCAAAGTAGGTGTAACAATACGAGCAATCTCAAAATTATCTCGCATTTTCAAATAAGGGAGGTGGTAACGGTTAGTCGATTTACCAAAACCAACATAGGCAATTTTCAATTTTTTCATGTCTATATTGTATCAAAAAATTGGCGTTTTTCCTTTATTTAGCTATGTAAGGTCACATTTTTGGTCAAAGAAAAATGTGACCCATCTCAATGACTTACTGAACCAACCTATTATTTCCATTTTGCTCATTAACTCTCTAAAAAATTAGCATCTCTGTCACACGATTACTTATGGCTAGATAAAGCATCATCGTCCAACAACTCCTTGGCTAATTTCTCACTCACAAATCGGATACTTGTCGCCGCAGGATCCTTATAGCCCCAAAACTGAATGCTACCATACCAACAAATTTCAGCATCAATGATTAAAATTGACTGTTGAATTTTGGTGTTGAAGATAACTTGTATGGATTGGTTTGCGAGCAGTTCAGTCAATGTCTTCTGCGCTTCTCTTACCTTCCCTCGCAAAATTTCGGGATTTTTTGTGATGATTTGAACTTTTCCTTTAACATGTTCAAGTCGTCTAATCAATTGCAGATTGAGTTTGGGCATGATGATTTTCACGCTATTTTTGGCATTTAACAGATCATTTTCAAGCGGTTGCTGATAATTATGGCTATCAAACACTTTGGATTGGTAGGCACTGGTAAATTCGTCTTCCGCCAATCGGTAGTCTTGCTTACGATAGGTCGCAAGCCTTTTTTGATACATTTTGGCAAATCGAGACACTGAAATATCAACATAATCATAAACACGTAGCTCAGTTTTCTCAGATAAATTTCGTTGTAATCTGCCTAAATACTGTTGCTGATTGCCTTTCCAAGAAAATGGCAAAGCAAATATCAAAGTATCAAGCTGAGGTAAATCAAAGCCTTCTCCCGCAAATTTACTGGTGGATAATAAGACAAAAGGCGTTTTCATTTGACTCATTTGGACAATCTTTTCCCGATTTTCAACTTTCTTACCTTGTCCCGTCATCTCAAATAAGGGGATTTCATCAAGTTCCTCACGCATCATTTCTGACAAAATTTTTAAATGCGCAACCCTTTCACTAAGTAATAATATGGTTCTGCCTGACTTTACTTGTGCAAGGACATCCTGAACGATTTGTTTATTCCGACTACTCGATTGAGAAAGCTGTTTTAACTGATTGGTGTAAGTGTCATGTAAAAATTCAGAAGAGATTTCACCAATGGATGTATAACGTGGATAAACGTATTGTTGAATCAAAAGATTTTCAGACTGTATCCTCTGACTCTCAAAAACAATTTGACCACATCGCATCAAAATAATCGCTTCTAAGCCATCTTTTCTTTGTAGCGTCGCACTCAAACCGTAAAGACGTTTAACATTGGCATGGCGAATAACCGCCTCGAAAGAAGGCGCCGCAATATGATGACACTCATCCACAATAACCATGCCGTAATCCTTAAAGAAATCAGCTAAATTTGCCATTTTAGCAAGTTTACCAATCGTGACAATATCAACAACCTTCGACTGCTTGTTCTTTTGACCTGATAAAATGCCAACTTTTTCTTTTTTCCGCTTTCGCCCTGTTTTTGTCAATTCTTCAAAGGGTTCCGTTTCAATGGTTAAAAACTCATCTAGTCTACTTTTCCATTGATTGACCAAATTATCCAAATGCACAATGATTAACGTACTCGTCTTGCGCTCAGCAATCAGCTTGGCGCTCACAACCGTTTTGCCAAAGCCAGTTCTAGCAGATAAAATCCCTAAGTCTGTTTGACTTAAAGCCTGAAAACCCTCCTCTTGCTCTGGACGTAAAGTCCCATTAAATTCGACAAGGATTGTCTGACCAACAGATTTTATATCCTGCCATTCAATATTAGCGATGACAGACTTTAATTTGACAGTCAAACCACGTGGCAAATAAATATTTTGCTCATCTTCTCTTGCACTGGTGATGAACTGTGGGATATTATCCTGCCAAATAGGTACTCTCATCCGTTGTCGTTTGACAAATTCTGGATTTTTAAATGTCGCCAGATACATAATCTGAATTTGTTCTTTTCGGGATAGATTTTCTTTGGCAATCACCAACTCACCCGCATCAATACATCGGATTGCTTTGGGATAAGCTACTTCTCTTTTTAAAACTTTTAGTTGAAAATACTTGTCAAAAAGTTCATAGCCAGCCTTACTTTCAATCGCCTCAGTAAACTTCAGAATCTCTTTTTCAGAATAGCGTTTTTTGACAAGCAAATGTTCCCAGAGGTCCATAATTGGTTGAAAAGTGTTCGTTAGAAAAGTTGAACGCCCTTCTTGCACATTTTTAAATTGCAAGGGCAGGGCAATCAAATTACCGAAACCTCCAGTTGGCAAGGTATCTTGCATAGGAATCATCCTGTCATAGCTCGAAAAATCAACGCCTTGGTGCAGCATCAGCGTCGCCGTCAAAATTGCACTACCAAATCTTCTGGCAAGTATCGCTGGTAGATTTGATGAAAAGAAAAACCACAGATGAATCCCTTTCCCACTTCGTGAGCGTTCAATCAAGCAATCAATACCTTTGCATTCGCAGGTTGCCACAACCGCTTGAGCTGATTCGACCGCATCTGCCTTATCAAAATCCATGACTAACAAATAAGTTGTATCATCTGTCAACATTGGATAAATCCCATAGAAGTTTCGGTCATCACCCTTGATATGGTCTGAAATAAGACTTGTCGTATAGGGAGCAAATTGCCGAATCTGACAAGCATCACATTTCATGCCTTGCATGAGTTGACAACCTGCCTGTTCATTGAACTTGATGCGACAAACTGGTGCATAACCAGTTTTCCCCGTCTTCTTACTCTGATACCATTGTGCCACAACATCAGGACGACCTCGAAAATAGCTCATGTATAAGTCCAGTTTTTCTTGATTTGACAAGTCTGTTCTTAGTCTATTTTGCTCAAGATCTTGGCGACTCACGATGTATTGACCTTCTTCTGATATCTCCCTTACTAAAAAATAAGGGTCTCCACCTAAAAGGGCATCATATTGTTGGATTATTTCAAGCTGTCTACCATCTCTCAATCGAAAAATTGTCATACTTATAATCATTCCTTTCGTGCTCCGCACTCAGGCACAACACTGAATGAAAAAAAGTGTTGCTTCAATTTTGGAGTTTTCTTCTATTTTTTGTTAAAATATCCTTGGAGGAGCGTAAATACACTACAAATCACGGGGAGGAGAATAAGTGCGAAACTTGTTTCGACCTTGCATATTTATAGGTGTAGCTTAGCTTTACAAGAACAACTAAATGTGTCATTGAGCACGAAAACTTATGTTTGTATAAACGACTCGTTTGTAGAGAGCTTCGCAGTCAATGTCTTCGTCTCCTCTAATTTTTTAGGTGGAAAACATCAATCCTAAAAATCGTGTTCCCAATTTTTAGGATTGATGTTCTTAAAACTAAACATCTCCGATTTTTAACTTCACCAAATCATCTCAAGAAACGATCTGAGCCACTTTAAAGCTTACTGCTTATGAGTTCGTTTTCTTGTAAAAAACGTGTTAAAACTTAAATTTTGCAGATTATTAAATACTAAATAGTTCTAAAACAACTCAATGTTTAATAAATTATTCGATTTGCTCAGAATCACAGATTTAAGATTTTAACTTCTTAATTTTTTGGACACAATGGCGATTGTTTTTTGTGCACCCTTTTTTAGGGTGTACTGACAATATTAGTTTTTTCAAACTTCTCCTAATATATTTTTATTCAGTAAGATATTTGACACACTATCTCGTTCTTTATAATATACCAAGCTTTGAGAATATCGTCAATAAAATATAGATATTGAGGCATGGAAATTACATAATTTATTAAATAGTATGGTATATTTACGAACAGTTCAGAAACCCTTTTAATTCCGAAATCACAGCGATTGAGAGTAGAGCCATTTGTTATACTCGCGAAAAACTGTACATTTTAAGTTCCATTTCTACTCGCTGCGCTCGGCGAATCAAATAGTGATGAAAACGAGTGCGCACTCTCGTTCTATACGATATAATTGAATCAGAAGAAGGTAAACTACAAAGCACGGGAGGAGGA
>NZ_BAAGGP010000015.1:0-43250 GCF_054658615.1 Pseudolactococcus yaeyamensis | reverse complement strand
CAAAATCCGTGAGTCCATTCCAGAACTATTATCTCTGAGAAACGGCTCAGTAGTCAAGTGAAAATTAATATCAATTAGGTAAAAATCGTAGTGGTTAATCACTACTAGAATATATTATACGAGGAGGATTTATGAGTAACATATCTTTTGAAAAAATTTGGGAAGATGAAGAAATGTTTGAAATAGAAATCTTAGTTAAAAATGAATATATTTCAGCAAAAAAAACTTGCTATCTTCAACAAGATTCTTTAATAGAATTTTCCAATTTTACTTCAGATTTTGTTTCCAATTCAGCAGAGGAAAAGAAAATAAAGTGGGGAATATCTTTGGAAAACGGTAATACTGAGTGTGAATTTAGTATTTTACCAATGAATAAACAAGGACATATCTTTATTAATATATCAATGGTTCAAGTTGAAGGACAGTATTATAATACAACTTCATTGTATATAGAAACAGAGATAGGATTATTGGAAAGTTTTGGAAAAAATATATTCTCACATTTAGAAAAAGTTGGAAATAAAATATGTCTAAATTTAGAACAGTAAAGACTTGAAAATTGTCGAGTAAATATTGCAAGGTTTACGTAATGCTTTATAATATGGAGATAAAGTGCCTTATAATAAATCAACAAATGAATTTTCCGTCGTTTCCCTCGATGGTAATATAAGAACTTACTTTAAACCTGATCCTAGCCATTCAAGAGTGGCAAAACAATGCGGACAACCAACTCTTAGAAATCACAAGTGATAAGGGCGCAACTTACGAGTATGACGCCAACGGTCATGTCAGTCAAAAACGTAGCAGTTTAGGCGAAGTCACGATTTATCAGTATGATGTCGAAGGTCGTTTAATCCAAGAAAGTTCAACTTGGGGCAAACAAACCTACTACACCTATGATGCCTTGGGCAATCGCATTTCTAAAGGCACGGCAAATGAGTACGACCGTAAACTCAAAACAGACATGATGTCGTGGATGAAAGCAACAGACAGAGAAGCCCAACTCCGTCTTGAAGAAAGTGATATCACACTTTCGGATATTTTGACGAAACTCGTCAAGATGCCAGAGTTTCTAGCGCGGTGCTTACCTATCAAAGACCGCACATGGCGTATTGATCATGATGTGAATCGTCGAAAAGTCACAGAAGAAAAACTGAAAAAAGCAGTGGATACGACTGTGATGATTGACACGATTGAGTATCTGAATGACTATACGCAAACCTATGTCAGCCCACTGCAAGAGCAGTACACCAACTATGATAAGAAAGTCAAGACGACAACAAGGGCATGGCGATAGGTAATGACCTTGACACTTATCATCAAGATGGTTTGAAGAGCAATATCACGCAAATTTCTAAAGAAAATGGTAGACTATATTCAAGTAACCTTTACAAGGAATTTGGTTCAAGTGAGCGCCGAATCAACGACCAAGCAGGTTACAGAAGTCAGTACCATGATAATAGCGCAGATATTCATCTGAGAGCCAGAGAATACAACACCAATACTGGGCGATTCTTACAACAAGATACTGTTTTAGGTAGCCTTAACAATCCAACCACGCAGAATAAATACATCTATGGTAATAACAATCCATTCATGTATCGTGATGATGCGGGACGTTTTGGTTGGAATGACATTGTTAATGGTGTTAAGAAGGCAGTAAAAGCAGTTGCAAAAGCGGTTGATAGATATATTGTTAAACCCGTTGTCAAAGCTGTACAATCAGGGGCAAATTGGGTTAATAAGAATATTGTTCAGCCAGTTGTCAACTTCTTTACTGGAGGCGGTTCATCTTCTTCATCTGGTGGAAGAGGCGGAGGTGGGCAACCTTTCGGTGGTTGGACACCACAACCTAATCCTCTAGGCAACAATTCCTTATACGGACAAACCTCACAGAATGCGGTAATCAATGGTCAGGTATTTGATTTAAATAACCCTCTTCAGTTTGCTCAATACATGGCAAATGTGACCGCACAAGAGACACGTAAAAAAGGCGAAATACGTATCCAGAAACAGTGTGATGAAGCAGATAAACTTAAATCAGAAACTGAACGTGAAAGAGCAAACTTAGAGAGAGCCTTTGGCAAGCCTGATAAGAATGGTCGTTATCGTATCAGCGATGGAGCTGGTCATGAGACTTGGATGAGTTTGGAAGAGGCTCGCAATGCCACAAATAGAGAATTTACGACTACTGATAAAATTCTTTTAACTCTTTTAGGAGTAGCAGGTCTGGCATTCCTTACAGGAGGTACTTCTTTACCTGTAACTATACCAACATTAGGTTGGACGATAACAGGAGGAGGCACAGCAAGTTTTGGTGTTGTTGGTGCGACGACTATCAATGTTTCACTAGACGCTGTTTTAGCAGGTACGATTGGTATTGCGGCGGCTAAGGGAAGTGGAGACTCTGGAAGTAACAATTCAAACCTTTCGACTAATGGTATAAATGAGCAAATTAAGAAAGGTAAAACCCCTAATGGTGTAGAGCGGGCAGACAAAGGTTTTGGAGATGTTGAAGATGTTGAAGATGTTGAAGATGCTCAAGACCATTTGCATTTTGATGATTCAAGATGGACTTTAAATCGAGATGGTTCATGGGGACATAATGGTAGTGGTACTCCTCCAAAATTGACTAATGCTATAAAAAAATGGCTAAAAGAAATCGGTTGGGGGGTTCCTGAGTGATGAGAGAAAGCATTTTAAATCTACAGCATAGTATCATTAACCAATTTTTAGATGACTGGATTTTAGAAAAAGATAAAATTTATCATGAACATATTGATTATTTTGCTAATCAAAAACTTTTCACTTATGAAGAGTGTTTAAAATTTTTAAATGTTGTTTGTGAAATGTTGAATAGCAAAGGGATTAGAGATATTCAAATTGTTTTAAAAATTAATTGTGGCAGTTCAAAACGAGTTCAAAATTGGGAGAATAGTTTTTGGCAACTTGTTGATTATTCCTTGACGCCACCTGAGCTATTTTTAGGTCAAAAAGTTGATGTTTCTGGATATTTACTTTTAAATAATTGGAAAGAAAAACAAAAAAAAGTTAAAAACTATATTTCTTTTGATTATGATCAAGAAGAAGAGCGATACTTTCGCTATTTAGTGATTGTTAAGGAGGTGTGATATTGAAATCGGATGAAGAACATACTCAGTTTGAACTTGAACTAGATAGGAATGGTATTCATGATGAAAAAATAACTGAGCTCTTAAATAGAAAAGTTATTTTTTTGAAAGATGTTATTGAAGTCATGAATATTGTCTCACTAGAATTAAAACATAAAATGTTTCTTAAGTGCGATATAATTTTAGGTAATTTATCAAACGATAAAAGTGTTTTATCACTTGATACAGTTAGTGTTGAACAAGACTGGGATAATCCGTATTTAAAAATTAGTAAATATATTGTCTGGCACGAACGACAGAATGAAAAAATACTGACAACATCTTTTTTAAGAGAAGGACTGATTCTAGTGTATTGTGAGAAATCGAATAATGATTTTTACATTTCAATTATGTCAAAAGAAGTTTATTTTAGAAACAGAATAAGCGATGCTGTGAGCCAAATTCTATTTGATATTTCTGTTGGAGATTTTGACCTGATACAGTCAATAAATCAGAATGGTGAGAAATTCACGAAACAGGTTGTAGATTTTTTACTAGAACATAATTATGTTTTTGCAATAGAGAAAGAAGAGGCACATGGTATAGAAACAATAGTGATGCAAGAAAAAATATCTTTTGAAAAAATGGAAAATCAAAGTATTGAATTTTCGAGTAAAGGGAGAGTATTTTATTTTGATAATCGGTTATCTGTTCAATTGACTAGATTTCTATTCTAGCAAGATATAAGGAAACAAAAAATGTTTTAGCATATAAATTTTTATTATATCAATAATGAAGAAAAGGTCATGGACAGTATAAATATACTTTCCATGACCTTTTCACAGCCAATGGCAAAACGGAAACCTTTATCTATCGTCTTGACGGTCAATTATGAAGACGAAAACGGAAACATTTGGTCGGAAGATGAAGGCTCAGCACATGGTGGTAGTAAATGGAAAAAGTATAAAAATAAAAGAGATTTTGAAAATGATAAAAGAGAGGGGACATATGATGAAAATAGAAAAAGACTTAGAGATTAAACTTTCTGATGGAATAATTCCAGAATTAATCAAGGTAGATTTTCAATCTTTAGACTTTGGTGATGAATTATATAGTTTGTATGCTAACACATCTGACTATGATGAAATGTTAGATATAGCACGTGAAAAGTATCAAGTATTTACTTTAGATGTTTTTAAAGAAACTATGGAATCTGATGATGCTAGATTAGATTTATTGTCAAATGAGTATTTTAGATTAAGCCAAGAAGATAAATATTTAAAATTTATTGAAAAGGTTTTTGAAGCTAATGACAGAAAAGCTTATGTGGACTTTGGTAATATAACTAATAAGCAAAAGCTACTAGAATTTATGATGAAGAAAAGTAGCCAATTAGATAAAATTGACACATTTATTCTACTTAGTCAAATAAATATTGTAAATAGTGCCGAAAATTCGGTATACGCTATTGAAGATTTAAATATCCTAAAATTATTTTTAAAAGGATTTCTTAGAGAAATTTTGTGGAATAGTATATATTTTTCAAAATTTCCATTAATTCTTAAGTCTGGCTATGATTTAAGTCTTCCGATAATATTTGAAAATAAAAAAAATAGAGATTTCTATGGACAAATGGCCCATGATTATGAGCTCTATTTTAGGTAAAGTTTTTGAAATGTTGACAAAGATATTGGAATGAGATTATGAAAATTAAAATTATTCAATATTTTAAAACTGATGAAAATTTTAAATAGAGTGTATCAAGTATTAAGTAGAGGAATAAAAATTAAGCAGACAGAAATAAAAAATCTGTCTGTTTTTTGATATATTCATTTATTAGATGTGGATGATTTGGAATCATAACATTTTTAATTAATTTAGGATGTAGGAGTTATCTTAGATGATGCAGAAGAAGCAGACTACCTTTTAGATGGTGAAATCTATCCTGATTGGAAAGAGATAAAAAGTATCCATTCTGGATGCTTTTTTAGGTATAATATAAAGTAAGGAGACAAACATGATTTCAAAAAACATCAGAAGTATCAGACAGACACACGATTTAACTTTACCAGAATTTGCGGATATAATCGGTGTTTCTCGAAATAGTCTTATTAGATATGAGAATGGGTCATCTGAGGGACCATTAAAAGTAGTTGTTGCTATTTCAAAGAAATTTAACGAACCTTACTCAAAGATTATTGGAAAAGAAAAGATGAAAAGTTCGTTTGAAAACCATGAAATGGCATTAAAAATTGAAGTTGTTAAAGAAGTGGGTGTAGCCGTATTAGCAGATCTCTTACGCTACTTGAAAGAGCAGAACATTGATTATAAAGACCAAACCAATCCACTTGCAAATATGGCGATTGATTTATCTATTAAGCTCATTAGTGAGATTTACCAGGTTAATACCATCGCAGAGCTTGAACGAGTCCAAGGATTTGTGGAAGGCATTCAACGAATGCTTGAAATGACAAACGTACAGGTAGTTTAATGATAGAGAATTTTTATACAAAAAAATCAAAATAAAAAAACAGCACAATATGATACTGAGCTGTTTTCTTATATCAAAGATTCATCGTAAACAACAGGTTGCGAACATTTGCGATAGACATGAAAAATTGGCCCTCTTCAAGTCCAGTCAATAAACTTAATTCGCCTTCAGTCATTGAACCAGATAGAGCAGAAGTAAGTAAGGGAATATCTGTTTCAGGAACTTGATTAAATAATCGATACTGCATTAACCCGAAGATTTTTTTGACTGCAACCACATAGGGGTCTTTACCTGTATCAGCGCCTGAATTGAAAAGAATTCCTTGTAAGCTTCTTACGGATAAAATAAGTCCAGCATCATTGCTTGACATATTTTCCAAAAGAGTTCCCAAGTACTGAGCACCGATTGGGCAGTGTGGATCAAGAATATTTTGTCCAGCTCCAATATTTAAAAGATATTGTTCGGGAATAAAATGCTTTATTTCTTTTGCAAGCTGTTTGTTTCGTTTACTATTATTGATAATGTCAGCACCGATAAGACTCAATACTGAGTAAAGTTGCGCATTGAAGATATCAGGTTCGCTGCTTAATCCTGAAAAATCAAATGATACAACCTTTTCCTTTGAAATATCTTGGAATAATGTTACACCATCAAAAATTTCAGGGTGAGACTGGGCCAAACCTTCAAATGAAGTTTTGAACCGTTGAATACTTACCAAGACAAGATGATTGGTATTTTTAGTTGAAGTTGCTTTACGTTCGTAGGTATAGATATAATTGATAAAGTCTGATAGTACAGGACATTCTTCGGAATTTACCTTAGTAATTCGTAACTCATCCAAATGAAGGTTAGGATTACGATACCACAAACCTTTTGAGATATAAAAATCTGTTAGAATGGTGCTAAATACTGTCAAGTCATCACCAGTAACCGAATCATTGATTGCTTGTAAAAGATTTTTCATTTTAGTTACGTGCATAGCAAAAGAACGACGTTCATCAGCAACTTCACCAGTGCTATTCGTCGCATTTGGAAAGACTTGGAACGGGTTGATTCTATTTTCTTCCCCTGATAAACTAAGTACAATGCCACCTAAGTTTTTGGTTCGTTCAATAGAAGTACCGTCCATGTCAATTTCTCTGATAAAATTACCACGGGCAAAATTATTTTCAATGAGTGCATTGATAACAATTTCTTGTCCCATTTTAGGTTTACCAACTGAGATTAAAAATGGAATTGTCCTTTTTTTATCCCCATGAAACAAATCAAAGTTGATTGCCCCATTGGTGTTAGTAAAGCCATAATAGTCACCATGAGGATCAGAGAGAGAGGTATGATTGTAAAAATAACCAGCAGCTAAGGTATCCAACTTGACTTTTGTAGCTTTTCGACCGTTTGGCATCAATTTATGAAGTGAAGGTGGCACAAAAGGAGTTGAATATTCATAATCAAGTTCACCAAGATGAATAGCGAACTTGAATTTGTTTGTTGTATCAATAATTTCGGAAATTCTTTCCGTTAATTCTTTTTCAGTCTTGGCTGAGACAATGATCTTGGTGTAAAAGCCAGCCATTTGTGTATTACCTGAATCCAACTCTGAAGCTAGGGTTTGTAAATCACTGATTTCTTCAATTTCTCTCTGATTATCAAGTAATTTAGCATTATTAGTGATTCGAGTTTGTTTTTCACCGATATCATGATTGAGCTGCTTACGAGTTTCCCTAGAATCTTCTGTTTTAACTGGCATCAAAGAACGTGTACCGTTGATTAACATCAATTCTTGAAGCCATAATTCTGATAAATCTCTTGAGGGATATTGGTAGACATTCAATATAGAATGATAGCCTTTTCCTGTTTGAAAAAATGAGTCACTTATTTTAAAGTTGATATTGCCATGTGGCTGCACTCTTTCAATAAAATCAAGATCATAGCCTTGCTTTGTAAATTTCTTTTCTTCATTGAGTCCTAGTATCATTTATTATCTCCAATATTATTATAATCATCGATTATTTTTTCTTTTAGATCCATTGAAATTTCAGAGACATCAAAATATTTATTGCTGTAACGAATTGCTTTCTTTGTGACATCTAAAACCTCTTCAGTATCTTTACCATAAACAAACATGAAAAACTCAGTGTTGTAAATTTCATTTGCGACGGCTTCCTGAATCTCAATTTGCTCTTCATTAATCTGTTTTTGTTTTAGAAGTGTCATGCGCTCCTTGTCACTGATTTTTTGAGCTAACTTATGATTAATAATATTTAACAGATACTTCTTATAGGCGATTTGTTCTCTCGTATCCGTTGGAAGTTTTGTGGTGTAGGAGCAAAAATCATATCGAAATTGCGACAGCCACTTTTGGTAGTGTTGAATGAGTGATTCAAGTTCTTTTTCTGCAAGTGAATCAACATCTTGACCATTTATCCTAAGTATATTGATATAGCCGTATTCATGAGCCAATTCAAAAACACCAAATTCTACAAGGGCCGTTTGATAGGCATAAAATTTACGGAAGATTTCTTGAATTTTTTTGATCTTTTTGAGATTTTTTTTATTTCAGGACTTGCAGCTGTTTTCTTTTGCTTGGTTTTCTTAACCGTTTTTCTTGCCTTTTTATTTATTGCCATGTTCTATCCTATCCAATAATTTTATCTTGTTCAATCGAAAAATACATTGCTGTTTTTCGAGTTAGTGTAATCCAGAATATCTTCCACATTTTTGAATCTCCATTGATTGGAAGAACCGCAAAAATTGCTAAAAGGATGGTTAATATGAGCCAGATTATCATCTGAATAAATTGCGTTGGCGGGAAAAAACTAATCATTTGTACAGCTAATAAAAATGCACCCAATACAATAAGGCCGTCAAAAATGCTAACACCCCAAAATTTAATTTTCTCACCTATTCCACGATGAATACCATAATTTTTGTTCAAACTAGTTACCTCATTTTTTTCTTGATTTTATTTTCCCAAAAAAGAACTGTAGTAGAAAAAAAGGAACAAAAAAATCACGATTATTCGTGACTTGATTGCTATGTTAGGTAGGTTAGTGTACGAATTGATAAAGTAGATATAAAATCCAAATAATTAATAAGATACTCCCACATCCGATTATGTAGGTCCAAAAGAAGTAGAGAATAAGAAGTATGATGATCACAAAGAAAAGTATTGCTGCAATTGATTTAGCTAATCCTATCAAACTACCACCAATGGCTACAATTATTAAGAAAATGATAGCACCAAATACGACAATACCTGTTAATATACTTCCTATTTTTTCCATTTGAACTCCTTAAAATTAAAAGTCGATGCTACCTTCTGTATAATCTATCTTTTTATCATCGAATACTTTATTAGCATCAGAACTTTTTAGTGATAATAATTCTTCATAAAAAGCAACTGGTTCATCAAATTCAGAAGAGATAACAAAACCTTCACCAAAATCAGGAGTATCTGCTTCATAAAGAATTTCCATCTGAACAAAATCAATCTTAATAATTCGTGCAGGAATTTGAATAGTCGGAGAGTCTTTTTCATTACTAATAATTTCGTCAGCTTTAATGATACCAGTTAGTATATAATCAACAGTTGTTCCAGTGATTTTTGCAATATCTTCAAGTCTCTTCTTATTTGGTAGGCTTAACCCTTTTTCCCAATTAAAAACGTTCCCTTTTGGAGCTGGTTCAGAAAGTAAACTACCAAATTTTTCTAAGGTGAGATTTTTGGATTTTCTGAGTTTTCGAATTCTGTTTCCAACCTCAACAGTATCAACTCCTCTTCTTATAGCCATTCTCATACTCCTTTCAGTCTTATTAGTAAGTTAAGTATATCAGAAATAGAAGGAGAAGTCCACAAAAAATATTTACTTTTAGGGCGTTAAAAAAGACAGATTTGTGAACTCTGTCTTTTTTCAATTTTACTCGTCATCCTTGAATTCTTTACCTTGAATATGTGATCTTGATGATGTGATTTTAGCTAAACTTTGTTGTAGATTTTGATTGCCTCTCATAAAGTGTGATTGATTTCTAGCAGTATTTTCAGCTATTTTTGCCCGACTAGCTTTAGTCCTTTCTTTTCTAGTAATAACTCTTGCTTCTTTAGGTGAGATACCGCCAGTACTATTTTTAGAAGGTGTGCTAGGCGTAATGCCACCACCTTCTGAACTTTCGGAAACAGGTGTACTACTAGAAATTGGAGAATCTGTTGAATCAATGTCAGAATCAGCTATTGATGGCTCAGGGGATAAAGCAGGACTACTAGAACGATTTATTCCACCAGTAGGTTTGCTATTAGGAGAACTCGAGTTAAAGACACTAGGACGTTGGATAGGTTTAGGTGCCTCGTGTTTACCTTTCCCATCTTGCTCATGGGCTCCTTTATAAGCTTGAACAGGTTTAGGTTGTTCAGCCAATTTTTGCTTAGTAGAGTCTTTTGCTGCTGAGAAAGCATTTTTACCTTCTTGGCCAATAGCGGCATTAGCAACCCCTTTAGCAGCTTTTGCACCAATGACATTAGCAAGTGGACGATTTTGATCCATTGACTCTTCAGCTATGTCTTTAGCGACATCAACTCCTTTAGCAACAGTTTGTCCCATTCCTGAATTAATTGCTGCGTTAGCAACAGCACCAGTCATACCGCTTTCTGAGACAGCATCTTTGACGTTGGAAGCAATACCTGCAGTTTTACCAGCAATACCTCCAACCCCTCTTTGAGCAGTTTTAGCTCCATTTGCAGCAGCACTTTTTGCTTTCTTAATACCTTGACTAATATCATGTGGTGCGTTCATTACACTTCTAGCCCCATTTGCAAGAGTATGAGGGAGGTTTTTACCACTATTTATCATCCCTCTAGCACCACTTGTAATAGCAGCAGCACCCAACAAATTGCCCATGAGATTTTGTGTAGAATCTTGGTGGCCAGTCGAAACACCTAGCCATGCATCAAGTTTTGTTAAGCCTTGCATTGTCACTTTAAGTACAGCAAGATAAACTATAATTGCTGCAATAGCACTTTGAAGACCATTCATTCCAGAGAAGAAGCCAACTGCTTCACCCGAGGCGAGAGTTTTACCAGCTAATCTTGGGAGATCTCGCATAATTTCCAATGAAATCCGTAAGATGACAACTTCAAATATGATACCACCAAAACCACTTGCGAATCCTGACAAAATTTCTTTAATACCTTTTGTTGAGGCAACACTCATATATCCTCTCACAGGTGTGATAATACTAGTTTGTACATCATTGAGAACAAGACAAATATCAGCACACAGTATTGAACAATAATTGGTAAGAGATTGTATTTATATCTAGGATATATTTCCTCAATATTGTTTAAGCCGCCAGCTACTTTGTGTGTTGTAATGGTTGAAATACCTGTTCCATTTGCATTAAGTTGATGGAGGAATAAGCCTTTATAACCTTTTGTCTCATCCTCAAAGTCATCAAGTAAATCTATGTCTGTAACACCAAAACTTGCACCAAAGTTAGTCTTATTGACATTGTTGGTAGAGATAGTATTCATATCTGTCGATGGTACCGCAGCTGTCAATAAACCATCAGTGGTCGTAGGATATTTATTGTTGTCAAAATTTGAGTCTATGAGTTTTTTAACATCAACCACATTATCATGAATTGGCATAATAGCCATATTATCCAGAGAAGCAGCTCCCCCAGCTGAATAAGACTTTACACCATAGGTAATATCACGTACCGTTCCAGCAACTTTTGTGATTGATGCTGGAAGAACAGCCACAACGAAGGTTACCATAATAAAGTTGGCCAAGACCGTTTTATACTTTGGTTTTGCGGTGATTGTGTTATAGATAGCATAGGCTACAAGTAACATGATAAACATTGCGATTCCGACTTTTTGAAAACCTTTGTAGAAAGAGCCTATTATGGTATTGTCATTACCGAAGTAGTCAAAGAAACCAAATAGTCGAAACATATTATCGTAGATAGTTTCAAGACCTGCGGTAATATTATAAAATAGCTTCATCAATCCGCCCGCTGCAATTCCAGTCACTTTTGCCCATATTGCATTAGTTGGCGTTAAATAGCTAGACCACTGGTTGTAAAATGAAGCCAAGATGCCTTGTTTGTCATGCACTTTACCACTAAAGTCAGTATCACCACTTTGTTGCGTTTGATAAGCAGTGAACATATCATTAAAAGATGCCCATTTGGTGTTTGGATCAACTGCAGCAAGAGCAGTAGGAACAATTATTGTTGTAAAAATAAGTAAAGTAGCAGTGAGGATGATTAATTTTCGATGTCGCTTCAGGAATTCAGAAATCAGAAAGCAAGCATTGTAAGTTTTTGATAGCATTCTATTGATTAATCCTTTCCCCTGATGGTTAATTTTTTCTTTATTACCTTGTTCATTTTTTACCTCAATTTCTGTTTTTGATACCCTATTTTCCCAATAATCAAAAGAAGTATAAAAAAAGGAACAAAAAAATCACGATTACTCGTGATCAAAATTAATATTTTATCGACTATGCTCATCTTCCTCGTCTTCATGACGCCTTTTTTTACTATTAGAGCGAGCTTTTAGCATCATGGCACGACGTTCAGCAGCATTACTATTATTTAAAAATTTTGATAACCCATTGACGAATTGAGTACCACTATGAGAAACGAATGTAGACTTTGCGGATACATCAGAGTACATTTCTAAATCTGGATAATTATCAAATTTTTCGCTGTTTGAACTATTCTTTCGTATTGTAAAAGTTGAAAGTGGGTCGTTTTGGCTCAAATTTCCAGTATGCTTAAAATCTCTAAGAGACTTTAATTCACGAAATAATTTAGCATTTTCACCTCTTAATTCTGTTTTATTATTTTTTTGTATCGCTGAATTATTTGTCGCAATTTTTTGTTTAACCTGTAAAATTTGAATATCTGTTGTCAAAGCAGTTAAATAGTCGTTTTTTGTCTTACCAAAAATATTAAACAAACTTTCGTCCTTAACCTTATCTGCAAGAGTCAGTTCAGTTTGTAATTTTTGAATATGCTTATCTCTAATTTTTTCCATAGGGATTTGTTCAACATCAATAATTTCGTCAACTAGTTGATTTCTAGTTTTTACATCGTTTGTTGTTAATCTCCGTTTAGGACGGCGACGTAATTCAAGAAGTTGTAGTTCTGACCTAATATCATCCTTTTTCAGTTCAACAAATCCTATATCTGTTTCAATTGGTATAACTTTATCTAACTTGAGAAATTCAGCAACCCGTTCACGTGATTTTTCTTTCAAAACCGCTTGCTTCAGCATATATTTTGCAATACCGAGTTCGAAATTTTGGTCTAATTTTCTTTCGGATATTGTAGTTTTGGTTAAACTTTCGACAATACCAGATAATTCACTTGAAGACATATCTTTTAAATCCATAAATGAAAGTTTATCACTTGTGCTAGGTGGGGTGTTTTTCAAGTATTTCAGAACTTTATTGCCAAGTTCTTCTCTAAACACATTTTCACGTTGAACCAAGAATTTTTCCAGATTATAATTTTCAGTATAGTCATCACGAAATTCTTCTAGGAAGTCTCTGCTTGATTTCAAAAACTTTTCATGTAATTCTCTACCGTCATTCTCAAGAAAATTGTCAATATATTGATTTAGGAACGATTTAGCCGTTTGAAATTCTTTGGCGTTAGATTTAAACCTTAATTTACCATTTTGGGGTAAGTTTTTATAAGCCTGTTGCAAATAGAAAAGTTGTTGATATTGTGCAAGATTAGACGAACCAACAATATCACCAAGCATTTCTTTTTTCACACTTGCGATAACCTGCTCTTTAACAACTCTTTGAGCATTGACTTCAGGATTTTTTAGGAAATTAACAACTTTACTTTTCACTGTCCGAAGTGTAATCTGCGAGAACATTCCTTTGCGTTCTTTATAATTTTCAAACTCCTTAAATGGACGAGTAGAGTTTATCTCGCTAATGCCCAAATGAATATGAATGTTATCAGTATTTAAGTGAATATTCCCCCACCAGAAAGCATCATCAGATAAGCTTTCACGTTTCATGACTGTTGGCATTGTTTTTTGAATGGCATCTTTTAAGATGTATTGATTAAGTTCACCTGTATCTTTATTCAATATACCATTCTTGGTCAGAAAATCATTATCAAAACTAACAACCATTTTCCACATGATATTTTTATTGAGTTGAGCTTGTTGTAGCTTTCCTTTTATCTCAGTAAGATCGTCAGTAGTTGCATGATAATCTGTTTGGGTGAAAAGTGGCGTTACAGTAGCATTTTTTGATTTTAAAGTTGCAGTAGCACGATCGGTATAATTTAAGTAACCGACATAATTTTTGTTACTATATTCAAACTCTTCTTTTAATTCATCTTGAATTCGTTTGTTGTCAAGTTCTACCGCTTCATCTCGATTGGTATAGTTGATATAATCAGCACGAGGCTTTGAAAATTCAAGCATGACAGTAATATTAGGACTCATATCTACCTCCGAATTATATTTTATAGAGATTCGGAATGAAGATAAAAAAACACACAAATATAAAATTACTAATTTCAAAAATTATAAAACATTCAGCATATACATTTCTCATTTTAATTTGGAACTGTAAGTGAAAAAGTATAGAATATATCAGTAATTACAAGCGAATAAGTAAATAAAATATGTTTACTTATTGAGGTAAACCCCGTAAAATGCTATAATTATGGTAGTGATAAAATAAAAAAATTGCGAATTCTGTTCGCATTTTTTTGAAGAAATTGGCTTTTAATTTAATAATTATGAAGATGATTTTTGTGATATATGGTAAAATAATTGAAAATTAAATGGGGTAGGGAATAGAGAGTGCTAAACGAACAAGAGTTAATGCAAGAATACCAGCAGATGCAAATTGATAATATGTTAGAAAGAATCAGGTTGGAGGATGAAAAAAGAGCAGTTGAATTACGAGCAGCGGGGTGGCAATGGATTAAAACTGCTGAAAGAAGTGTCACTTTCACATTTGGAGTCGTCACTTTTGAGCGAAAAGTTTGGCGTAAAGGCAAAGAGTGGTGTTATCCAGTAGATGAGTATCTAGGCTTAACACCTAATATCCGTTATTCCCAAGAGATGATTTATCAAATATCAGAACTTTCGACTGATTTATCTTGTCGTAAAGGATCAAAAACGATTGAAAATTTAAAGAATGTTTTTGTTAATAAAAATGTCGTTTGTCGGGTGAAAAAATATATCCGAAAATTGCACAAAGAAAAGAAAGAGCTTAGTTATTATAAAGATGATGACCTAATAAAAAAAGTTAAAGTTAAAAAGTTGTACCTAGAGGGTGATGGTGTGATGATTAAAACGATAAATGGTGAAGAAGTTGTTAATACTGATTTGGCACATTATCTTATTCATGAGGGTGTAGAAAAAGAATATGGAAAAAAACGAAATAAGGCAGTAGCCAAATACGAAACGATATCAAGAAGCCATGAAGAGGCAAGGGATGAGGCAATAGATTATATTCATAATCATTATGACTTAACACCAGATACTTTGCTTATTACTAATTCTGACATGGGTAGGGGCTACTCAGCAGAGTCATTTGAGGAAATCGCAGCGATGTTTAAGTGTCGTCATGAACACTTCTGGGATGCCTATCATCTCAATATAAAAATTAAAGAGGCCTTCAAAAAAATTCAAGATAAGGATACCTCCTACTGTAAAAAAAATAGATTATTTACGGCGATACAAAATCATGATTTATCAGATACAGAGTTGATATTGGAAACAGCAGAGGGATGTATTTTTAACGATGACGATTTAGAAATTTTTAGTAAGTTTGCCAATAAGCTCATTAGGAATTTTAAGTATACTAAACCAGCGGAGTTAAGGGGATTATCTCGTGAAGGGATAGGTATTATGGAAGCACAGCACGTAAAAATCACAGATAGGATGAAACATCGTGGTATGTATTGGTCACTGGATGGCGCTGAAACAATGGCTAAGATGATTATAGAAAAATCAGCTGGAACTTTACGAGATTTATTTTTTGGCGACTGGCGACAGGAATATGCAAAAATGAAAGCCCTACCAACATCGGCAGCGGCTTACCTCAAAAAAAGTCATATTGCATCAACAGTTAATAAAGGCACAATACGCTCAAAAACCGTGAGTAAGCATTTTAGCTAACCAAAGAGTGATCTAAAACCGAATATTCTAATGACTTTTTCATAATGAAAAGGTTTATTTGTCGTACATTTGGTTCTTGCAAATTATTTTTGCTTATGTTAAGATAGGGGTAACAAAGAAGAACAAATAAAAAAAGACGATCAGTCATACGAACTATCGCCTTGAGAATAATACAGATTGGTACTCTGTTTATTCCATTACAGATATTCTATCAGAATGATGATTGAAAATCAAGTTGGAATGAGCAAATGTGCAAAATCCAACTTTTTCTATTGTCTGATATCTTTAAATTATTGAATAATTGTCTATTCACTAGACGAGGGACACAAACCCAATTTATTAACGATTTGACTAAACTGCTGAATTTTGGTAAAATTTAGTAGTTGTGTTTGGTCTCATAGCTCAGCTGGATAGAGCATTCGCCTTCTAAGCGAACGGTCGCAGGTTCGAATCCTGCTGGGATCATTATAAACTAACAAAAAACTTCTTGGTCTGAGAAGTTTTTTGTTAGTTTGGGTATAAATAGAGCTTATAGCCTTACTAAAGGTTTAAGTATAAGGCGAGCACTGAAATCTATGCTATTATTAGTTTATGAGAAAAGGAGGCGCTATGCAGTATCTACCCTTGGAAAAATCAGAAGTTTTACGCTATCTAGGCTATAGACGCAAACAAGAACTGACATCGAATATCTCAGCGCTAGTAGATGAGATGATTTTGGAAGTTCAGAACGTATCAAATGCGCGTTACCTTTATCAGGCCTATGATTTCACGCTAGATGAGATTAACCACGTCATTCATCTCACTAATACCGATTTAGTTCTCCAATCGAAACAGCTCTATAACCACCTGAAACATGCCAAACAAGTCGTTTTACTTGCCGCCACGCTAGGCATTGAAGTCGAACGGCAGATCAGACGCTACGAGCTATCTGAGATGACAAAAGCCTTTGTGCTAGATGCTGCCTGTGTTGATTACATCGAGAAAATCTGTGATTTAGCAGAAGTTGACATCGATTCTCAGTTTACGGATAGTGTACTGAATCGCAGATTTTCTCCAGGTTATGGCGACTTGTCTCTAGAAGTCCAACCTCAATTTTTAAAAACTTTGAATGCTGATCGACAACTGGGGCTAACCTTGACAGACACCAACTTAATGGTGCCTAGAAAATCTGTCACGGCTATTCTTGGCTTGTTTGAAGATGATAAATTGGCTCGTCCTAGGCGCAAGCCACCTCAAAATCTGACGATGGATATGGTCAGAAATGGTAACTTTAATGTGACGGGTGTCATGTCATGATGACGACAAGACTAACACGACTTGCAATCTTAACCGCACTTGCTTGCGTCCTGCGCCTCACTTTTGGTGCTTTTCCAAATGTCAAATCGATTACAGCCCTGTTTTTTGTTTTAATCTTGGCTTATGATTTAGCTGATGCCATTATCGTCAGTAGTTTAACTATGATGGTGACAGGCTTTTTGATGGGATTCTCGGTGATTATTTTGGGTCAGATGATAAGCTATGTTTTGATTTTGAGTCTTGGAGCGTTTATTTTTAAATGGCTCAAACCGATGATTTTAAGAACACTTGTCGTTTTTCTACTGACGATGTTTTATGGTTTTATTATCTCTATATTTTCAGCTCAGCTATTCGGTAGTCAATTCTGGCCTTTTTGGATCAGTGGCTTGACGTTTGACTTGGCACATGCCGTGTCAACGGCGCTCTTTTTCCCAATATTAGCAACCATTTTCAAAAATATTTTAAAAACATGATACTGAAAGCGATGCAACGCAATCGAAAACTTCTGCAGAAAATTAGAGATTAATGGTCATGCGCTTGCGCAGGTTCACTAATCATCTATTTTCTATAAGCAGTTAGTTTGAAGTTCAAATAAAGGAAGACATGACATGACGATTTTAACGGCTTTAAAAACGCAAATTTTGCTTTTTGATGGGGCAATGGGGACACAGCTTCAAGAGAGAGGTTTGCCGATTGGGGGGATTCCTGAACATTTTAATCTGACGCATCCGGAGGTCGTTGCAGCGATTCATCGGGATTATGTGGCGGCAGGGGCGGATATCATCACGACCAATACGTTTCAGGCTAATACGACGAAAATGTCTGCGAATGAGGTGGCAGAGACGATTTTTGCAGCGGTTGCTCTGGCTAAACAAGCTGAGCCAAAATATGTCGCCTATGACATGGGACCGACAGGCCAACTCCTGCACCCCATGGGTACCTTGTCTTTTGAAGCCGCCTATGAGATGTTTGCAAGCCAAGCCATTATCGCAGAGCAAGCTGGTGCTGATTTGGTTATTATTGAGACGGTAGCAGATTTATTAGAAGCAAAAATCGCAGTTTTAGCTGTGAAAGAAAATACCAAGTTGCCCGTGTTTGTAACCATGACTTATCAGGAAGATGGCCGAACTTTTGTCGGGGTTGACCCCCAAACTGCGACCTTGACGCTACAAAATTTGGGTGTGGATGTTCTGGGGGTTAATTGTTCACTTGGACCAAAGGAACTTGCGCCGATTGTTGCGACGATTTTAGATTATGCGCAGATACCAGTCATGGTTCAGGCCAATGCCGGTTTACCACAAATGGAAAATGGCGAGACGGTTTACAAAATTACACCAGAAACTTATGTCGCTTACACGCAAAAATTATTGGCACAAGGTGTGGCTGTGGTGGGTGGTTGTTGTGGGACAACACCAGAATTTATTCGGCAGTTGCGCTTGCTCATTGATCAAACGGAAAAAGTCTATCCAGAGCCAAAATCAGGTACTTTTATCACCTCAGGACTTAAAACGCTAGAAATTGGTCGGGGACTAAGTTTGATTGGTGAGCGGATAAATCCGACGGGGAAGCCCCGTTTGAAAGAGGCGCTGCGCGAGAACAATATTAGTTATATCATTCAGGAGGCGGTTGCACAGCGTGATGCTGGCGCTGATATTTTAGATGTCAATGTTGGTCTACCTGAAATTGATGAAGCCAAAATGATGGTTAAAACGATTGTCGAGTTACAGTCTTTGCTCGATTTACCTTTACAAATTGATTCGTCAGAAGTGGCAGCGCTTGAAGCCGGTGCGCGTCATTATAATGGCGTTCCCTTGATTAATTCGGTCAATGGTAAACCTGCAAGTCTAGCTAAGATTTTGCCAATCGTGGCTAAATATGGCGGGGTCATTCTAGGCCTATGTCTGGATGATGAAGGTATTCCTGAAACGGCTGAAAAACGTTATCAAATCGCTGAAAAAATCGTCCATGAGGCCGGTAAATATGGGATTACACCAGATCGTGTGATGATTGATCCGCTGGTCTTGACAGCCTCTGCCCAGCAAGAACAAGTGCCAGTCACATTGGATACCATTCGCCTAATCAAAGAACGTTTAGGCTGTAAAACGGTCGTCGGCTTGTCCAATATCTCCTTTGGTTTGCCTAATCGTGACTTGCTCAACGGCACCTTTCTGGCGCAAGCCTTTGGCGCTGGACTTGATGCACCGATTATGAATCCTTTGTCAGAGGCTATGATGCGCGTGGTGCGCTCGCTCAAGGTTTTCACTGGACAGGACACCAACTCGGAAGCTTATATCGCTAACGCGCAAAATACGACGACCGTCGTGACGGTGACCAATGGGAGTGGCAATCAAGCACTGACTGAAGACGCCTTAGATTTGAAAGAGATGATTATCAAAGGCCGAAAGGAGTTGACAGCTGCTGAAACGCAGAAAATGCTTGAAACGCTGACGCCGCTTGAGATTGTCAACACCTATTTTATTCCTGCCTTGGATGTTGTCGGTGCTCAGTTTGAAAAAGGCGAGTTATTTTTACCACAGCTGATGCAATCTGCTGAGGCGACGCAACAAGCACAAGAAGTCTTGAAAGTAGCACTCGCTAAATCAGGTCAAAAATCAGCATCTCTAGGCAAACTTTTACTTGCCACGGTTGAAGGGGATATTCATGATATTGGCAAAAATATCGTGAAGATGATTCTGGAAAACTATGGCTATGATGTCGTTGACCTTGGCAAAGATGTACCGATTGAGACAGTAGTGGAGACAGTTGTTACACAAAATATTAAGCTGGTTGGTTTATCAGCCTTGATGACCACAACGGTTCAAAATATGAAAAAAACGATTACCGCCGTCAAAGCTGTCGCACCAGAAACCGTTTTTATGGTCGGTGGGGCAGTGCTCAATGAAGAATATCGTGAGTTTGTCGGTGCTGACTATTATGCGAAAGATGCCATGGCGAGTGTTGAGATTGCACAGACATTTTTTTAAACAGTAAGGATAAGTATCTCTGAGAGTCTGCCAGAGATGTTTTTTCTTGTATTGTTTTAAATAGTGGAAGCGTTTTATGATATAATAGTTTCGAGAGAAGGATATTTGGAGGAATTAAGATGAAATTTAAGAAATTAGGACTGGTTGCTGCCTTAGTTGTCAGCGCAGTTGCATTGACAGCTTGTGGAACTGATAATAAGGCACAATTTATCAAAGATAATGCTGAATTGGCTAAGTTATCAACGGCAAAAATAGATTTTAACACAAGTGACTTGAAAGTGGAAGCAGATGGCACTGCTCAAGCTTATGTTCCAATCATCAATGCTTATTTAAGCGAGTTTAAACTATCAGGGAAATCAATGGCTGATGGTAAAAATGCACAGGTTAATGTGGACGTTTCGGTTGCGGGCCAAACTATTCCGTTAGAAGTTGTGATGCAAGGAAATAACGCTTATCTTAGACTAGATACTCTGAAACCACTAGCTGAATTATATGTTCAATATTCTGCGGCTAGCAAACATTTCGGAGATATAGATATGACTTCTATAAAAGGAAAATATCTAGATACCCATGCTATTTCTAAAAAGTGGGGGGAATCTTCAGTAAGTGTTGAAGACTTTCAAGAAGCTATGGCTAAAGTGCTTGATTCAGTGGACAAAACCGATTTTAATCAAAAAGGTTCAGCTATCACTTTGAATTTATCTGGTGCCAAAATAGGAAAAATGTTAAAAGTTTATATTGCTAGTGTTGGTTCTTTGACAAAAGACATGGTAGAATCATTGGAAGATAAAGCAGGAGATAATGATCTTGAAAAAGAGGTTCCCAAAATAATCAAATCAATGACAATTACCACTGATAGCAAAAAGAAAACATCAAACGTTGTTATTAATTTTACTGGCAAAAAACTTGATAATGTTGGTCTTGATGGTAAAATTTCATATCAAGTGAAATACTCTGATGAAAAAGTAACAGTTAAAATACCAACTAAAGATAATCTGATTAAAAGTGGCGATGAGCTAGGAAAATTACTTTCTGAAAGCGTTCAGGTTGATTATAGCGACTTTGAAAATGAAGAATAAATTATCATTTCTATAGTATAGAAAACCACCGTCTATATCCAGTAGGCGGTGGTTTTCAGGAGTTTTTATGAAAAAATTTTTAGGAATGATATTAGTATAAGCTATCCTCCTTAAAGTAAACTTAACTGATTTATGTTAAAATGAAAAGTAAGATAAAAGCCTTTGAGCGGCGGAATTTCGCGGATGACCTCGCTAGGGTGTTACGAAGTAAAAATTATCAGAAAGGAAATCATATGAAATTAACAGCTTTGGGTGTTTGGGGAGGTTATCCTTACAAGGACGCGGGAACGACCGCTTATCTCCTGACCAGTAATTCTGGTTTTAATCTCATGATTGACGCGGGCAGTCGCGCCGTGACAGAGTTAGAGCATGAAGTCTCGCCACTCTGTATCGATGCGGTGATTGTCAGCCACTATCATCAAGACCATATCGCAGATTTGGGTGTCTTGCGCCAGTATCGTCAACTTTGGCCGAAAACAGACCCAGAGTGGGACAGTGCGATACTCAAAATCTATGGGCATAACGAAGATACTCACGAGTTCCAAAATCTGACACTTGATGGCGTCTCTGAAGGGATTGCTTATGATGTGACTGGCGTACAAAAAATTGGGCCATTTGATATTACCTTTACAAAAACGGTGCATCCGATTATCTGCTATGCCATGCGGATTACAGAGCGTAAAACAGGTCAGACACTTATTTTCACGGGCGATACGGGCTGGTTTGATGGTCTAGTTGACTTTTCAAAGGCTGCTGATATGTTGTTGGCGGATGTGTACTTTTTCTCAGACAAAGCAAATATGCCCAACCATTTGTCAAGCCTAGAAGCTGGACGTATCGCGCGTGAGGCAAAGGTTAAAAAATTAGTTCTGACGCATTTGCCACAGTTTGGCGATTTAGAACAGCTACGACAAGAAGCAGCGGACGAAGCACAAGGTGTGCCAACAGAGCTTGCCACGCCACACAAGACATGGGATTTTAATACATTTTGATAGCCTTTACACCAGAAGAAAAAGCATATTTTATGGGTCAAGCCTTGATAGAAGCGCAAAAAGCAGCAGATTATGAGGAAGTCCCGATTGGTGCTGTGATTGTCAAGGATGGCGAGATTATTGCGCGGTCTTACAATGCGCGTGAGTTGCACCAAAAAGCAACACACCACGCTGAAATTTGTGCCATTGATAGGGCAAATGAGGTTGTGGGTAACTGGCGTCTGCTTGACTGTGCCTTATTTGTGACGATTGAACCGTGTGTCATGTGTTCGGGAGCGATTTCTCTTGCCCGTTTGCCACAGGTTTATTTCGGCGCTACCAACCCTAAGTTTGGTGGGGCTGTCTCCCTTTACCAAATCTTAGAAGATCCGCGGCTTAATCATCGCCTCCATGTTGAATCAGGCATTTTGGAAGCAGAATGTGCGCAAATGATGCAAAATTTTTTCAAAAATCGCCGCAAAAAATAAATTTTATGATATACTTATAAGTGAGGCAATAGTAATGCTATGAAGTGGGTCAGGTGCGGAAGCAAGCAGCCCTAAGTAGCGTTGCTATGTGCCTTATTTTTTTAGATTAATTTGGCATGAAAATAAAGAAGGATAACTGATGTTTTATCAAACAACATATGATTCACCAGTAGGTCTCTTGACTTTAGCTAGTGATGGCGAAAGTCTCATTGGTCTATGGTTAGAAAATCAAAAATATTTTGCTGACAATTTTCCTGAGGAGTGGGAGGCAAATGATTGCTTGCCAGTATTTGAGGTCACTACAAAATGGTTAGACCGTTATTTTTCAGGTAAACAACCATCGTTAGTAGCTATTCCTTTAGCACCTATTGGAAGTGCGTTCAGACAGGCTGTTTGGCGATTGTTACAAGAAATTCCCTATGGTCAAGTCATGACCTATGGCGAAATTGCTGAGAAGATTGCGGGAGAGCAGGGGAGAGCAACTATGTCTAGCCAAGCGGTTGGTGGCGCGGTCGGTCATAATCCAATTTCAATCATTATTCCCTGTCATCGTGTCGTCGGCAGTAATGGTAATTTGACCGACTATGCTGGTGGTATCACGAATAAAGTCAAATTACTAACCTTAGAAGCAGTCGATATGACAAGTTTATACGTGCCGAAACATGGTACTAGTAGAAATTAATACGATTGATCTAAAAAGAGGTTGGGACAAAAGTCAGAAATTGCTTATTTTTGACAAATTTTGAAACTGAAAAACCGCATGAAATCAACGTTTCTAGAAACGAATTTCACGCGGTTTTCGTATTTCTGAGACTTTTGTCCCAGCCTATTTTAGGTTATAAGGATGATTAGCTTTTAAAAAAATTTACCTAAAAAGTTTAGCGAAAAATCCTTTTTTCTGAGGTGGAGGTGCGGGTGTATCCTTCGCCACCAAATCAGGAAAAACATCAGATAAGCCAATCTTGTCAAGATTAACCGCATGGTCGGTATGAATGACGAGACCATACTGATCAGAAGCAGGTTCAGTTAAAATCTGCCCCTCAAAATGATGGTCGGTCGCTAATTTGAGGTAGTAGCCAGTCAAGTCATCAGGCAAATCGCCACAAATTTTAACAAAAATTGGCGCTTCAGTCGTGTCAAAATGGCTTAAAATGTAATCAAAGTTGTCTTTTACTTGTGTAGACTTAGCGTCAGTAAAAGTAATCGCCAGAAAAATGCGCTCACGAAAAGTGTTCAGATATAATTTTTGTTCATCGGGATTTAGTCGATATTCACCGCTTGAGGCGCGATCAAGCCTATTTTCTAAATTCGTCATACTATCATTTTACCATAAATAAATCGGTTTCATTAGAAAATGTTTTTTGTTATGCGACTTATGCGCCAATATGCTATAATACAGTCATGAATATCTACGAGAAATTGGCAACTTTCAACATCATTGAAACCTCAAGGCTAATCTTGCGTCCTCTGTCAATGATGGATGCGAAAGATATGTTTAACTATGCCAGTAAACCAGAAAATGTGGTTTACGTTTTTCCAGCGCATCATGATTTAGCCGAAACTCGATTGATAATTGCGACTTTGTTTATGAAAGAACCCTTGGGAAAATGGGCGATAGAACTCAAGTCAGAGGCTGTTATGATTGGAACGGTTACCTTTGGCAAATTAGATGAAAAAGCAAGAACTGCAGAGATTGGTTATGCACTTAACCAAAGATATTGGGGACAGGGGCTGATGACAGAGGCAGTTAGAACCCTAGCTGAAATCGGTTTGACTGAGTTTGGCTTGCGTTATTTGGATATTGTCGTTGATGTTGACAATATTGGCTCAGGCAGGGTCGCAGAAAAATCAGGTTTTGTTTTAAAAGAAAGCTACAAAGCACTTGATTCCTACATCAAAATTGTGAAAAATTTCAAACGCTATACGCGTTTAAGTCAAAAAAGTGAACAAAATTTTTGAGATATTTTTCCATCAATTCTAGGCGTACAGGTGCACGTCAAAACTTGTCAAACGAAGAAGTGATAGAAAATAGCCCAAAATATTTGCTTAAATGCGTATTATAGAAAGGTTCATCAGGTCAAACATGAGTAAACATCAAGAATTACTAGACTATATCGATGATTTGGAAATTGGCAAGAAGGTCAGCGTTCGTGGTTTGGCAACACGGCTCAAGGTTTCTGACGGGACAGCCTATCGGGCGATTAAGGAGGCTCAGGCACGCGGTCTTGTTTCCATCAATGACCGGTCAGGCACAACACGGATTGCGACACAGGAACAGCGCGTGATTGAGACCCTGACCTTTGGCGAGATTGCCAAAATTGCCAGCGCTGAAGTGATGGCGGGGGAAGCAGGTCTAACTCAGGCTTTTAGCAAGTTCGCCATTGCTGCCATGACCAAGGAAAATATTCTCAAATATTTAACGCGTGGTGGTCTGGTTATTGTCGGCGACCGCACGGATATTCAAATTCTTGCCCTGCATGAGGGCAATGCCGTGTTGATTACAGGGGGCGTTGAGATTGAGCCACAGGTGCTAGATTATGCGAACGCTCACGCCATACCAGTCCTTCGAACTGATTTTGATACCTTTACTGTTGCTAGCCGTATTAACCGCGCACTGTCTAATGAATTAATCAAAAAAGAAATCGCAACAGTAGCAGATGTTTATCAGAGTCAGGCACCAACCCTTTATGAAATTTCGACTGTTAAAGACTACCTAGATTTAGTCAAAAAAACGAATGGCTCTAGGTTTGCCGTCATCAATCAACACAAGTTGGTTGTTGGCGTGGTGAGTATGCGAGATGTCACAGGTAAGAAGAACAGTACAACTATTGATAAAGTCATGACCCGAAATCCTAAATTGGCTAAGTTTGATATGACCGTTGCCTCAACGAGTCAAAAAATGATTTTTGACGGTTATGACATGATGCCAGTAGTCAACAGTGATAGTACTTATGCAGGGATTATTAGTAAGTCTGATATGCTACGTAGTATGCAGGAGTCTTCTGAGCAAAGTCAATTTTCTCACACCATGACCGACGATGTGGCACGCGCTGTAAAAGAAGTGCAATCTTATTACACCTTTACAGTAGAACCATTCATGATGAATAATGTTGGTAACATTGCCAATGGGATGATGGCTGAGATTATCAGCAATATCACCGATCGTGTCATGACCAAAACGAAAAATAAAAATATTATCATCGAATCGATGAATATTTATTTCATGGGTGCTGTCGCCATTGACGATGAGTTGGAAGTTTATCCCAAGATTATCAGCGAGACGAGACTTGGTGCGACCATTGATTTTGAGGTCTATCTGGATTATCAGATTATCAGCAAGATTTTAGTCACGCTACAAATTAACTAGAAAAGGATACACATGAACGATATATTAGATAAGATTAAAGCCTATGATGAGATTGTCATTCATCGACATAAAAATCCCGATCCAGATGCGTTAGGCAGTCAATTAGGCTTACGGGATATCTTGCGGACAAATTTTCCGAATAAGACGGTTTCAGCAGTCGGTTTTGATGAGCCGAGTTTAGCTTTTATTGGTAAGATGGATCAGTTACCTGATGAAACTTTCACAGGTAAACTGGTCATCGTGACGGATACGGCGAATACACCTCGGATTGATGATGTGCGCTATCAGACGGGGAATTGCTTGATTAAAATCGACCATCATCCTAATGATGATGCCTATGGTGATTTATTAGTAGTTGATACGACAGCAAGTTCAGCATCAGAAATCATAGCGAATTTTGCCCTTGACCATGACTTGAAACTGTCTGATGAGGCTGCCAGAGTCTTGTATGCTGGGATTGTTGGCGATACGGGACGTTTTCTTTATCCAGCGACAACACCCAAAACGCTTTATACCGCCGCAAAATTAGCCGAACATGCCTTTGACCGAGCAGGTCTCATGCGAGAAATGGACAGTTTTGACATGAAAATTGCGAGACTTCAAGGCTATGTCTATGAAAATCTCGAGATTTCACCAGAAGGTGTAGCGCGTATTTTTATCACGCAAGAGTTGATGAAAGCTCATGGTATCTCAGATTCAGAAACGTCTGCGATTGTTTCAGCACCAGGGAAAATTAAAGAAATTCAAACTTGGGCAATTTTTGTTGAGCAGGCAGATGGTCATTTTCGTGTCAGAATGCGTTCGAAAGTCGCACCGATTAATGAGATTGCTAAACAACACGCTGGCGGTGGTCATCCGCTTGCCAGTGGTGCTAATAGCTATTCGGCACAAGAAAATGATGATATCTTCCAAGAATTAAGAAATAATTTAGTTGCTTTTCAGAAATAGTGGTATAATGAGTTTATGACTAAAAAAGATTTTCCATGGTTGTACGATTCTGAGTACATGTCCTATGTCGGTGGGCTTTTAGAGACACCAGAAGTTCAAAAATTGCATGAATTTACACATCATTACATTTCAACGCGCTTGCTCCATTCTTTGAATGTCAGCTATACATCTTACAAAATTTCTAAAAAATTTGGTTGGAACAAAAAAGCAACGGCTCGTGCAGGACTTTTACATGACCTCTTTTACTATGACTGGCGGGAAACGAAGTTTGCCGAAGGCAGTCATGCCTATGTCCATCCCAGAATCGCTTACCAAAATGCACAAAAATTGACGACGATTTCAAAATTAGAAAAAGACATCATTATCAAACATATGTGGGGCGCAACCATTGCACCACCACGTTATAAGGAAAGTTTTGTCGTGACTTTTGTTGATGATTATGTAGCTATTAAAGAATGGGTACAGTTGATGAAGATGAAATGGAAGCATCATAAACTGTTCAAGAAAGAAAAATTAAGTTAATGAAATTGCAAAATCAAGACATCAAAATCGGTAAAACGATTGATGAATTAGTAGAGGGTGAGACTTTTAGTCTATCTGAAACGATTAAAAATCGAGAAATTTTACTCTATCTCGGTCTTACGAACGATGACAATCCGCTCTATTCGCAGTATGATTATATTAAGGAACTTGGTTTGACCAAACCAGTGGTGCCAACTGCTCTGATTTTTGGCATTATCAGTTCAACCATTAACAAACATTTACCGGGTCCTGGTAGTCATGTGGTCAATGTCAATCTCAACCTCATTGAAAAAATATTTCGCAATGACTTGTTAAGTTTTAATTTTGAAATTATCAAAATTGATACCAATAAGGATTTGGTAACGATTAATATTGAGATTATGAGAGATGAGGAACGGGTAGCGGACGCCATTGTCTTGGTGCAGCCACCTTTAGAAGAACTGACTGAATCAGAGTAATTAAATCTTAGCATGAGTGATTCTGAACTAAGTTCATGGATATTAAAAAAGGATTCAGAAGGAGGACTTTATGAACAATCAAATTTTCGAAACAAATCAAAATACAGGTAAATTTTCACTCGCCGATTTCTTCGCACGTATCTATGCGTTAGTTGGTATGGGGATTGCTGTCAGCGCTGTGGTGGCCTTTATCACATTGACCATGTTTGCTGAGAATATTTCAGCGATTTTGACAGGCAATACTTGGCTTTTATTCGTCTTATGGATTTTAGAAATGGTGTTAGTCGTCGCACTTTCGCCAATGGCTAGAAAAAATTCACCGATGGCTTTACCAGCTTTCATTGCTTTTTCAGCCTTAAATGGTTTCACTTTGACATTTACCTTGGCTTACTTCGATTTAAGTAGCATTGCCATAGCCTTTGCCATAACAGCAGGCATGTTCTTTGCACTCTCAATCTTTGGTAAAACGACCAAGCGTGATTTATCTGGTATGGGGAAAGCCATGTTTGCAGCTCTGGTTGGTATTATTATTGCAAGCGTTGTGAATCTATTTGTCGGTTCATCAGGTATGGACTTTATGATTTCAATCCTTTCCGTTATCGTCTTTTCAGGCTTGATTGCTTGGGATAACCAAAGAATCGAAGCGCTCTATAACCAAGCAAACGGTAATGTGACCGACGGCTGGGCAGTGAGCATGGCTCTAAGCCTCTATCTCGACTTCATCAACCTGTTCATCTCAATCTTGAGAATTTTCGGAATTGGTGGTAGCAGAGATTAAGCCTAAAAAATCATCTGGGAAAGATGATTTTTATTTTTGTGGGAAATGATGCAGGAGATTTAGCAAGATGTTAAGCTATCAAAAAGTAGAGACGACGGAAACACTGACAACACTATCAGACTTGATCCAAATCATCTGGCCAGAAGTCTTTATGCCGATGATTGGGGCAGCGCAAGTTGCCTATATGTTAGCAAGCTACCAGTCAGTCGAGCAAATCAAAAGAGAAGTCAAAGACGGTATCCAGTATGAAATCATTATCTTAGATGAACAACCAGTCGGCTATTTAGCTTATGACTTAAAAGATAGTCAGCTCTTTATTAGTAAAGTCTATCTACTATCAAGCTGCCGCGGTCTGGGGCTGTCGCATCAAATCTTTGCACGGTTTGAAAGCATCGCCAAGCAATTTGGCAAACATCAGCTACATTTGCACGTCAATCGTTACAATGCGCGTGCTGTTGCCGTCTATCAACATTATGGTTTTAAAGTCGTTAAAACAGCTGATACCCCTTTAGGCGACTTTGTCCTCAATGATTACTGGATGACAAAGAAATTATCTGAATAGCATATGAAAAAACTGCCGAAATTGACAGTTTTTTTCTTTACTTAACAATCGTATGACTGGAAAGGCTTTGACCTGCTTGATCTTTGAGCACCAGCCAAGAGTTTGTCCCTGCGAAGTAAAGTAAGTGGCCAACTTCATTAACCGATTTCAGATGGATATCTGCTGTTGTCACAAAATCTGCACCGATGGCATCAGCGTGTTCTTGACGTAGTGTCATGGCAAATTTTTGTGAAAAGCCGACTGCCCCATCTTGATTAAGGGGCATGTCTTGTTTGAGGACAGCGACTTTTTGGATGCATAAATCAGTTCTTTTTAGCCAATAAACCTCAGCTTTAGCGCCTTCATAATCAACATAAAAAGGGATGTCAGCAATTGCTTTTGAAAAGCGGTGTTGCACTTTAGCTACGCTTTTTGTGGGAGAAGTAGCCGATGTGTCTTGAGTCATTTTGAATTGATAACCAAGTTTATCTAGATAAGGCAAAAGTTGCTCCAGATAATTTTTTAATATTTGTGTTTGATGACTCGGGACTTTTTGAGCTGTGAGATACTTTTGGAAATAAATAGGCTCAATGTCCAAAGGTAAACTAAAGACAAGTGCACGGTCGGCTTGCGATTTTTGAGACACTAGATTTGGCCCCTTAAAGTAGAAAGTAGCTTTAGATTTATCAGCAACGAAAGCAGTTAAATTTAAGATTTCAAGCTGACCTAAATCATTTGGAAAATCGAGTAATAAACGACTGTCTTCAAAATTTGCTGTCATCATTTAATCACATCAAGTCCGCCAAGATAAGGGCGGAGAGCTTCAGGAATAGTAACAGACCCATCAGCATTTTGGTAGTTTTCAAGAAGAGCTGCAACAGTACGACCAACCGCTAAACCAGAACCGTTTAGCGTGTGAAGGAGTTGCGTTTTCCCTGCTTCATCACGGTAACGGATTTGGGCACGACGTGCTTGGAAATCTTCCGTATTCGAACAAGAAGAAATTTCACGGTAAGTATGTTGTGACGGAATCCAAACTTCCAAGTCATAAGTTTTAGCTGCAGAGAATCCCATGTCGCCAGTAGATAAAGCGACAACACGATAAGCTAAACCTAATTTTTCAAGGATATTACCGGCATTTTCGACCATTTTTTCGAGCTCTTGATACGAGGTTTCTGGCTTAGAAAACTTAACCATCTCAACTTTGTGGAATTGATGCAAACGAATGAGACCACGTGTGTCACGGCCAGCAGAACCAGCCTCAGATCGAAATGATGGACTCATGGCAGTGAAATAAATTGGCAATTCGTTACCATCAATGATTTCATTACGATAGTAGTTAGTTAAAGGGACTTCCGCAGTCGGAATCAAAACGAAATCACTATCTGCTAATTCAAAAGTATCTTCTTTAAATTTTGGATATTGACCAGTACCATACATTGAGTCGTGATTGACCATGTAAGGCGTAATCATTTCAGTATAGCCTTCTTTGGCATGTTCATCCAGCATAAAGTTGTAGAGGGCACGCTCCAGACGTGCGCCCAAGCCTTTGTAGAACAAGAAGCGTGAGCCAGTGACTTTTGCGCCACGTTCCCAGTCCAAAATGCCTAGTTTTTCCCCTAAATCCCAGTGAGCTTGTGGTTCAAAGTCAAAGTTAGGCACATCGCCGACACGTTTGACTTCGACATTATCATCCTCGTCAGCGCCGACAGGAACGTCGTTAGCTGGAAGATTAGGCAGGACGTCTAAAATACTTGCGACTTTTTCATCGAAGCAAGCAAGCTCTGAGTCAAGAGCTTTAATCTTGCTTGACACTTCCTGCATTTGTGTGATGGCAGCACTCGCATCTTCCTTGTTGCGTTTGGCAAGGCCAATGGCTTCAGACGCCTCGTTACGTTGTTTTTTGAGGTCTTCCGTTTTGATGATTAACTCACGTCTTTTAGCATCAAGATCATGTAATTCATAGAGTTTTTCGGATGTCACACCGCGTGTTTTGAGTTTGGCTTCTACCTCGTCAAATTGGTTACGAATTTGTTTAATGTCTAACATAGTTATCCTCCAAGAAATGAAAAAGATGCCTTCAAAATGAACAGGGCGTTTTTCAACACGGTTCCACCTGTCTTGCTTTGAAAGCATCTCGTTTTTTATTTTAAGCTGTTTAAGGGCGGTAGAATTTCAGACCAATCAAGGAGTTGCTTGCAACAACCGCAACCTTTCTAAACCAATGATTCGTCTTACTTATTCGCTAAATTTATTATAGCAAGATAGTCTATAATAATCAACTTTTTCTTTTAGTCAATAATTTTTTGAGTTTGCTAACTAATGTCGGTGCTTTAACTACCTTGTCATTACCAATATGTTCACGAATCAGTTTCAGGACTTTACCTGCATCTTTTGAAGAAAAACGCAAATGGTTTTGTCGCTTGCTATTGCCTTGTTTTTTCAAAACAATGACGAATTGGCGTCTGATTTTATGCTGACGGGTCACGACACCTTCGACATGGTCAATTGTATCCCAAGGAATTTGAATCGCATCAGCAATATTGGCATCGTTAAAGAATTCAAATGCTTTATCGCCAATAAGTAGCTTACCATAAACGCTACCTAAGCCAACATAAGCAATAGCTTGAAAAGGAGAGGAAGTTTTTGTATTTAGTGATTGTATCATAGTTATAGTATACCAATTTTTTAATAAAAAAGCCTGCCAGAGTTGACAAGCTTTTCAAAAGTTTTTACATCACGTGTAGGACGTGCATCACAACACCAAAGATAAATAGACCGATGATGATTGCAATTGGAGAAACTTTTTTCTTAAGTAACCACATACATAGGAAAGTCAAGAGTAAACCAGCAAGACCTGGAATCAAACCATCCAAGTTTTCTTGTAAAGTTGTGACTTTATTAGGTGTTTGAGAAAGACCTTCGCCAACTTTTTGGAAGGCTTCTTGGATACCTTTGTTACCTTTAGGGAGTTTATCCCATTCGATGAACGCTCCCTCAGAGAGTTTAACTTTAGAAACTTGAAGAGCAAATTTGATAGATACCCAACGTTCTACGAGAACGGCAAGGATAAACATACCCAAGATTGAGGCACCTTTGGTGATGTCTTGCAACAAACCACCAGACAAGTCAGAGGTAATTGAAGAACCCGCTTTATAACCGAACTCTTGTGTGTACCAGATAAATGCCCAACGAATGACGTTCCAAAGGACAAAGAACAAAATTGGTCCAAGGATGTTACCGCTCAAAGCAAGTGAGGCACCAATCGCACCCAAGATAGGACGAACAGTAAACCAGAAGACAGGGTCACCGATACCGGCAAGAGGCCCCATCATACCAACTTTAACCCCTTGGATGGCAACATCATCAATAGGTGCACCATTGGCACGTTCTTCTTCGAGGGCAAGCGTTACACCGATAATTGGGCTAGCCACGTAAGGGTGCGTATTGAAGAATTCCATGTGACGTGTCAAAGCAGCAGCACGGTCTTCTTTAGTCATGTAGAGCTTTTTAATCGCTGGGATTAAAGAGAAAGCCCAACCTAAGTTTTGCATCCGTTCGTAGTTCCAAGAACCTTGAAGGAAAGTAGAACGCCAAGCAACGGCTAAACGGTCATTTTTTGAAAGTTTAATTTTTTCACTCATAATAATCTTGTCGTCCTTTCTAATAGTCATTCAAGATGTCGCCGATAGGATCTGTACTACCAGAACCGCCACCAGCGCTGTTACCATTACCACCCATTTTAGAAAGGTTGATATAGATGAGAGCTAGGGCGACACCAATCGCACCAAGGGCGATAAGTGTTAAATCACTAACTGCAGCAAGCGCAAAACCAATGGCAAAGAAAGGCCAAACTTCACGTGACGCCATCATGTTGATAACCAAGGCATAACCTACGGCAACAACCATCCCACCACCGATCGCCATACCGTCAGTCAACCAAGCTGGCATTGCTTCAAGTGCCTCTTGTACGGCTTGAGTTGGGACTAAGATAAGAGCCAAAGCAGGGACAACAATACGAATACCTTGTAATAAAAGTGCGACGAAATGGAAACGTTCAAGACCCGCAAAGTTACCTTTTTTAGCTTCGGCATCAGCACCATGAACCAAACCGACAGAAATCGTCCGAACGATCATTGTCAAGAAAAGACCAGCAACTGAAAGTGGGATAGCTGTTGCGAAGGCAACTGGGATACCCTTATCAACAGAGAAGTTACCAGATTGTACCATGATAATGGCAGCAGCAACACCGGCAAGGGCTGCATCGGGTGCAACTGCAGCACCGATATTAGCCCAACCAAGTGCCATCATTTGAATTGTACCACCAAGGATAATACCAGCTGTCAAATGACCAGTCACAAGACCAATCAATGTACATGAAATAATAGGTTGATGAAATTGGAACTCATCAAGGATGCCTTCAAGACCAGCGAAGAAAGCAATGATGAGAACTAAAATAATAGAGATAATAGACATGTTTAGTTCCTTTCGTTTTACTGTACGTTAGCTTTTTTGATCAAATCGAACAAGTCAGCTCTAGAGTCATTTGGTACTTTACGGACATCAAATTTGACTCCCAAATCACGTAATTTTTCAAAGGTTTCAACGTCTTTTTTGTCCATTGATAACACTTTGTTGACCATTGTTTTACCGGTTGAATGCGCCATTGAGCCAACATTGATTGAATCAATTGGCACGCCACCTTCAACAGCAGCTAAAACATCTTGTGGATTTTCAAATAGTAAGAAAGCATGTGTATTACCAAAACGTGGGTCTTTGGCAATTTCAATCATTTTTGCGATTGGGATAACATTGGCTTTCACGCCATTTGGCGCAGCTTGACCAATCAATTGTTTACGCAAGTCATCTTTGGCAACAGCGTCAGAAACAACAATGATACGGTCTGCTTTAGAATCTGGTGTCCAAGCAGTTGCAACCTGACCATGTAGTAAACGTGTATCGATGCGGACAAGATTAATTTTAATCTTACCATCACCGATGACAGTACCTTCAGGGATAGCAGTTGCAGATGCTGTTTCAGCTGGTGCAGCAGATGCTGTTTCTTCAGGTTGAAGCGTTTCAGGTAAGATTCTAATCCCGTCTTTTGCTTCCTTGAGGATGTTAGCAACGACTTTTTCTAAGCCAGCTTCAGCATCCATCATCCGTTCAGTATAGGCTTGAATCAACATAGGTAAATTCAAACCTGTGATAATAGCGATGTTGCGATCTGGATTTTCAGCCAGAACAGCACTTGCTTGGTTAAATGGAGAACCACTCCATAAATCCGCAAGGACCAAAATCTCATCATCAGCATCAAATGTCGCGATGGCCGTGTCGATTTTAGCACGTAAGTCATCAGGACCTTCGCTAGGCATGAAAGTGACCGTTTGGACTTTTTCTTGCTCACCGAAAATCATTGAGCCTGATTGATGGATACCTTCGGCGAATTCGCCGTGGCTCGCAATTACGATTCCGATACTCAAATTTGAGTTCCTCCTTATAAGAAATTGTAAATAAAAAAATTATTACACTTCTATTATGCGCTACATATGAACAGTTTGTCAAGTTAAAAAGTGCAAACGTTTTCCTTGTCATTAAATTGTACTTTTACAGACGGTTTGATTAATTTAAAAAATTATTATGCTAAAAATTAAACTGTTTTCTCTAGGTATATTGATAAAAATGTTATAAACTATAACTATAAATAAAACTAGAATCGGAAAATAGGAAATCACCATGCGTATCCAGCAACTAAAATACATCATCAAAATCGTTGAAACAGGCTCAATGAATGAGGCATCAAAACATTTATTCGTGACACAGCCCTCGCTTTCAAATGCAGTGAGAGAGTTAGAAGAGGAGATGGAAATTAAAATTTTCACTCGGTCGACACGAGGGATTACCTTGACTTCTGATGGGATGGAGTTTTTATCTTATGCCAGACAAATTGTAGAGCAGACAGAACTTCTGGAGGAACGCTATAAATATAATCAAGAGAAAAAAGAATTATTTGCTGTTTCTGCGCAACATTATGCTTTTGTTGTTGAAAGTTTTGCCAGCATTTTGCGTGAAAACGATATGCGTAATTATGAGTTGATTTTGCGTGAGACGCGGACACATGAAGTGATTGATGATGTACGTGATTTCCGCTCAGAAATCGGAGTTTTATATCTCAATGATTTTAATCGTGATGTCTTGAGCAAACTTTTCTTGGATAACAATCTTGAGTTCACACCGCTATTTCAGGCAGTACCGCATGTTTTCATCTCTAAGCACCATCCACTCGCCAATAAAACATCAGTCACACTAGACGAAATGGCTGAGTTTCCGTATCTGAGCTATGAGCAGGGTGAGCGCAATTCCTTTTACTTTTCTGAGGAGATTTTGTCGACAGCTAGACATGACAAATCTATCGTTGTCTCCGACCGTGCGACTTTATTCAATTTACTCATCGGTCTTGACGGCTACACCATTTCCACGGGGATTTTAAACAGCGATTTGAATGGCGACGACATTGTCAGCGTACCGCTGCAGGTAGATGAGAAGATTGAGATTGGCTATATTTGCCACAAAAAAGGTCTGTTATCAGAACTCGGTCAACGCTTTTTGAAGGAACTTAAAGCTAAGGTATAATAAGTTAGGGAGACGAGAAAATGCCTGAGACGACTTTTTCAAAACAGGATATTAGGCGCTATTTGATTTATCATTTTGGGCTGAATCAGCTAGATGCTTATGGTCAAGGAAAATCAGGTATTTTATCTTATATCAGGCAAGTCACAAGCTTGCAGCAAGACCCGATCAATATCATCGGCACAAACCTTGATATTATTTTAGCGATCCGTTTTTCAGATTATTCGTCTGAGATGTTGGCTGAATTGCTCTATCAGGACGAATTATTAATAGAGGGTTTTGATAAGGAGGCCTGTCTTTTTTTAAGAAGTGAGTGGGGAAAGTTTTCTTTTGTTCGTGAAAAAAGGGGAGAAGGCAGTCTCAAGACTTTAAGTTATCAAAATCAGGAGACGGCACTGGACTACTTGAACGAGGTAACAGATATTTTAAAGAATAGTCCTGTTCCGATTTCTCCTCAAGATTTGAAACTTGGCAAGTTTGCTGATAGTAGCTGGGGAAGTTCAAATGTCGCTAACTCTGTTCTCTATCATCTTTGGTGTCAAGGTATAGCAGTAATTGCCGAGCGAAAAGAACGGCGTAAACTTTATAAGCACTACATGTAACTTAAGGGATTGGCAAATTTGCCAACATTTGAGTTGGAAACAGACTTTTTAGACTGGTATGTTTATCGAAGATTATCTGGTCTAGGCGTTTATTGGTTAAAATCTGGTGCAGGGTGGCTAGGGCGTTATATGAAGGAACGCAAAGCTGTTATTGCGCGTTTCATAGCACAGGAAAAAGTCATCAAAATTCAAGTGATGGATATGAAAGAACCTTTGTATCTAACGCAAGACAATTATCAACAGTTATTGGCAGTCAAAAATCTGTCGATTAAGGCAAATCAGATTAGATTTATTGCACCTCTGGACAACTTTATTTGGGATCGAAAATTTGTCAAGGCAATTTTTGATTTCGAGTATGTTTGGGAAGTTTATAAACCTGAAAATTTACGGCAATATGGTTATTATGTCATCCCTATTCTTTTAGGGGACCGATTGATTGGCAGATTTGAACCAGATCGGAGCAAAACGCGAAAGGTTACTTTGCAAATCAATAAGATTTGGTTTGAGTCGGAGACCTATCAAACACCTGAAATTGAAAAAATGATTGCAACTGAGATAGACCGCTATAATCGGATGTTGTCAAGAAAGTAGCAATCTTATATTTTAGAAATAAAAATTAACAAGGAAAGTAGGAATAATATTATAATGAAAAAAAGTAGAACAGAAGCCTTTACAGACGCCGTCATTGCCATTGTGATGACGATATTAGTTTTGGAATTTCCACATATTCACGGTTCTACCTTTGCGGATTTGATTGTGTTGAAAGATATTTTTCCAGCTTATGTCATCAGTTTTATCTTTTTGGTGATTTATTGGAGTAATCATCACCATATTTTTCAAATGATTGACAAAGTGAGTGGGCAAACGCTTTGGTGGAATAATGCTTTTATCTTTTTAATCACTCTTTTGCCCTTTACGACCAGTTGGCTAGGCGATAATATCTGGGCGCATGATCCAGAAATTCTTTATGCTACCTTATTTTTATTGGCCAATTTGACTTGGTTGTGCATGATTAAAAATTTAGTCAAAGTCAATGCCCATAATGCGTGTGTGACGAAAATTTTGGGAGATTATCGTAAGTCTTACCGAACCTTGCTGTTAAATGTTTTAGCTTTAGTGGTGGCTTTCTTTATCCCAATCGGCGGGTTGATAATCAATGTTCTCTCTTTTCTTCTCTGGGTCGTGCCAGATAAGCGAATTGAAAAAATTAAAAATAAGTAATATTTAAAAATACAATCGCCTATAAAAAGAAAACGTCCTATTCCTACGCTATTTTTTATGTTTTATTCTAGAAAATATGATAAACTTAATGTAAGGATTTTGATAGAGAAAGATTTTTGGCGAATGTAGTTCGCAAATACCCCGCTTAAATGGCGCACAAGCGAGGGTCAGGTTTCAAGATTTTACGAAGTAAAAGTTGTAGAAAGGGCGTTAGATGTATGATTAAAATATTTGGTAAATTACGTTATCATTGGCAACCCGAGTTGTCTATCACGATAACTTATTGGTGTTTGTCAATCGCACCTATTTTCATTAGCTTGGCGCTATTATATGAAAATACCAAGATTTCAAAATCCTCATTTATTCTTTTCATTCTCTTTATTGTTTTAGTCTGGATTGGTTTCCAACGCTATTTTGAAATTTCGGATGATAAAGATTTATTGCTATCACGTGGGCTAGTACCCGGTTATGCTGGCAAGACAGTCATCTCAAGTATTTCTAAAATAGCAATCAGCAAACGTGCCATGATTATTTATACCAATCATAATGGCAAGGGTAAGATTTTCTATATGAGAAAATGGCCAAAAAAATATTTTGTAGATACCTTGACAACAAACCCTTATTTTCAAGGAGAAGTTGAGTTAATTGGTCACATTGACCATTATTTTGATAGCTACTCCAGTGACAAAAAAAGTAAACTCAGTCAGATTTAAGACAGATTAGCTTGTGCTATGACATCAGTATGTTTTGATGATGATGGCGCTAGTTGGACATTCTTTGGCGGCTTGGACAAGACTTGCATCGGGTGTGAGAACAAGTTCAGTATCGCTCGTATCAAAGTGAACTAGGCCATCAACATTATAGTTGAAAATCGGATTATAAGTGTGGCAGAGGCCACAAGCAATACATTGCTCAGGAATTATTTGAATGGTCATACTACTAGTATACTCATTTCGGCAACTAAAGCAAATACATGAGACGATTTCTCTTTACTTCCCGTTTGGCATTGTCATTTAGCACTTTAGCATACGAAGTGTTATGTTATGGTAGACTTGATTTTTGAAAAAAATTTTAGTCGCTAGACAACCGCTTAGGTGTGGTAAAAAATCGTTTAAAAGTTTCAGTCGCTTTATTTACCGAATAGAGTCTATAACAAGGAAAGGACATTATGACTAAGAAAAACGAACCATGGAATAATGAAGTTTATGGTGCCATGCAAGAATCGCGTGGTGAATTGCCACCTAAACGGTCATCTAAAAAAACGGAAGCCTCTACTAATTTTTTAACTTTTTTAGTTGTGCTTTTATTTATGATTATTGGTGGGATTATTGTCATTATTGTCTGGAACAATCGGTTAGTGGATAATACCAAAATTTCTTCAAGCTTTTATACCAGTAAGTCTAGTCTATCCACTTCAACACTAGCATCAGTTAGTCAGTCAAGCGATGTGTCAGAGGAGCAATCTTCGGTGTCTGAAACGTCTGAGTCAAGTTCAGCTGTGACTGGCGAGACGACGACTGTTGAAGCAGGTGAAGGTCTGTATCAAATAGCTGCCCGAACTGGTGGCGATGCGCAAACGATTGCCAAGGCTAACGGAATGACCGTTGAAAATTGGTATGCAAACCCAGGAGATGTTATCAAGTTAAAATGAATTTAAAAGAGATTAGAATTGCCATTGACGGCCCAGCTTCTAGTGGAAAATCAACAGTAGCTAAGATTATTGCTAAAGATTTTGATATTATCTATCTAGACACTGGTGCTATGTACCGTGCAGCTACTTACGTTGCCCTATCTAACGATTTAGATGACGATTTTGAAAAAATTATTACCATCTTAAAAGAAAATCCAATTTCTTTTGGGACATCTTCAGAAGGTCAGTTGGTCTATGTCGGCGAAGTGGATGTAACCCATGCTATTCGCCAAAATGATGTGACCAATGCTGTCTCTAAAATCTCAGCCATTCCTGAAATTCGTGAGTATCTCGTTGAGGCACAGCGTGACATTGCAAGTCATGGTGGTATCGTTATGGACGGTCGCGACATTGGAACAGTCGTCTTGCCTGATGCTGAGCTAAAAATCTTTTTGGTCGCCTCCGTCGAAGAACGTGCAGAACGCCGTTATAAGGAGAATTTGGCAAAAGGGATTGAAACGGATTACGAGCAATTGAAGTTTGAAATCGCTGAGCGTGACCGGAAAGATTCCACGCGTGAGGTCAGCCCGCTCAAACAAGCAGATGATGCGATTTTAATTGATACGACAGGAATGGGCATTGCAGCAGTAGTTTCTAAAATTGAAAGTCTTGTTGAAAAAATCTGATTGATTTCAGCTTTTAGGCTTGCTCAAGAATAAAACAGCACAAAAACGATATTTTCTGACAAATTTAAAAGCCAAGTGTGGTTGACAAAAAAGTCTGAAACTAGTCGAAATTTGTGTTGCTTTTATTTTCGAGTGAGTATACATTTAGCTAGTAATTTGATAAAATAAGGGCATGGATCAACGAATAAAATTAAGAATAGAATATTTACGTGCTAATCTCAGATATCTTAACGATACTGAGTTAGCAGAATATAATCGATTGACTGGTCAGCATTTGACGCACCAGCACCACCAACAACAACAAACACATCAGCAGGCGCAAGATCCTTATCAGGCGCAACAAACCTATCAAGTGAATCAGTCTTCGCAGGCTTATCAGCAAGCCCCAAGGTTTGAACCGCAGCCTAGCTCGGATGGTTTTAATAAACATCATCAGCGACCAGTCAAAAAGCCTAAAAATAAAAATAAGAAAAAACGCAAAAAAGTGAGTTTCTGGAAGAAATTACGACGTTTTCTTTTGCTTATCCTGATTTTGATGATTGGGTTCTTTATCTACGGCTATCAGCGTGGTAAAAGTCGAGCGCCAGAAGGCTTGAAAACTGAGAAATTTTCTGGTCAAAAAGCACCATCTGGTGCGACTAATATCTTGATATTAGGGACTGACCAGCGTGATTTTCAAACGACTGGTGATGCGCGAAGTGACTCAATCATGGTCATGCAGATAGGGGCTAAAGATAAGAAAGTCAAGCTTGTGAGCTTTATGCGGGATACCTTGGTTTATCAGCCGGGTGTTAGCCAATATGGCGCTGACACTAAAATCAACGTCGCCTATAACATTGGGGAACAAAATGACTATCAAGGTGCTGAGTATATGCGTGAAGTTCTAAAGAAGAACTTTGATATTGATATTCAGTACTATGCCTTGGTTAATTTCAATAGTTTTGCGACAGTCATTGATTCTCTCTTTCCGATGGGGGTCAAGATTGATGCCAAGTTTGCCACGATTGGTGGGGAAACTGTCAAGTCAGTCGAAGTGCCAGATGACCTGAATTGGACACCTGAACATCAAGACCCGATTCAAACGATTAAAGTCGGGCCACAGCGGATGGATGGTCGAACCTTGCTGAATTATGCGCGTTTCCGTAAGGATGATGAGGGCGACTTCGGTCGAACCAAGCGCCAGCAACAAGTCATGCAGGCAATCATGTCAGGCGTTAAAAACCCAATGACCCTCTTTACAGGCAGTTCAGCCTTAGGTACAATCAAAGGCGTAACGTCAACTAATGTCAGTGATTTCTTTATGCTAACCCATGCACCGAGTCTGGCGCTAGACGCTGCCAAGGGGATTGAAAGCTATACTGTTCCTGAAAATGGTGACTGGACTGATGCCCTCGATCAATACGGTGGTTCTGGTTTACTGATTGATTTTGATAAATACCAAGCTAAGTTGAAAACTTTGCTGGGTTAAACATAATAATAAATCAAAAGTCTAGCTGATTAGCAAGGCTTTTTTGATTATCACACAAATCAAAAAGCCTGTCACTAATATGACAAGCTTTGAAAAATTAGCCTTTATCAGCACCAGCAGTAATCCCATTGACATAGAATTTTTGCATGAAGATGAAGAGCAAGGTAATCGGAATGGCGATAATCACACAACCTGCGATAAACTGTGTGAAGTAAGTGGCCGCCGAGCCTTTTGAGTTAAAGACCATGCTGTAAAGACCGTAGGCAATGGTAAATGATTTTGAATCATTGTTACCTAAGATAATGCCTGAGAAGATGAAGTCTGTCCACGGGGCGATGAAAGCCATCAGCGCTGTATAGACGATAATTGGATTTGAAAGTGGCAAGGTAATATTGGTAAAGACTTGCCATTTGTTGGCGCCGTCGATTTTTGCTGCCTCGTCGATTGATGCTGGAATGGTATCAAAGAATCCTTTAGCAATGTAGAAGCCAAGGCCTGCACCACCTGCATAAACCATCACCAGACCGCCAAGACTGAGCATATCAAATGATTTCAAGATGTAGTACAAGGCAATCATTGACATGAAGCCGGGAAACATCCCCAAGACTAAGGCGATTTGTAGGAAAGGTTTGCGGAAGGCAAATTTCAAACGTGAGAGGACGTAACTCATCATGATGATAATGAGCGTTGAGATGACCATTGAGAGGACAGAGACGATTAAGGTATTAATCAACCAGTTGACAAATGGGAAGACACCATTTGCATTTTTGATGAGGGAAACATAGTTGTCAATGGTAAGGTTATCAGGAGAAGATTTGAACCTAGAAGTTTACGGTCAATCAGTCGACTTGACGGCTAACTATACAGTGAAAGTAGGTGGTTAAGATGTTTCAAGCAGTTTTATTTGACCTTGACGGTGTGATTACAGATACTGCAGAATATCATTTTCTAGCCTGGGAAAAATTGGCCAAGGAAATCGGGATTAAGATTGACCGTGAGTTCAACGAAAATCTAAAAGGCGTGTCACGTGAGGAATCCTTACGTCGTATTTTAGCACATGGTGGCAAGGAAAATGACTATACAGCAGAAGCATTTGCAGACATGGCCAAACGTAAAAATGACAACTATGTCGAGATGATACAAGCGGTATCGCCAAAAGATGTCTATCCGGGTATTCTCCAATTACTCCAAGATTTGCGAGCAACTGGCATTAAAATTGCCCTAGCATCTGCGTCAAAAAATGGGCCTTTCTTACTGAATCAGATGCAATTAACAGATTATTTTGATGCAATTGCCGATCCAGCAAAAGTAGCCGCAAGCAAACCAGCACCGGATATTTTTATCGCAGCAGCTGACGGCGTCGATGTCGATGTGAGCCAAGCCATTGGAATAGAAGATGCTTATTCTGGTATCGCAGCGATTAAAGCCGCAAACGTGTTGCTAATCGGTGTCGGCAAAGCAGAAGTATTAGGCACAGATATTGCCCTTGTCTCTGATACACAAGCCCACGGTCGTTTCATAAACTTTTTATTACGTCAGTCAATATCTTCTCATTCACCAAGCATTTCAATAGATTCTGCTTGACACTAACCCTTTTATTTACTTGTTTCAAATAAGTACGATGAGCCAAAATAGCGAGTTTTCTAAAAACATTTAAAGTTTTTTGAGCATTTTCTGACTCAACTTGGCATTCATCCTCAGAAAATACAACATCCAGCACCCAATGTAAACTCTCAATTTTCCAGTGCTCACGGACAATCATTAATAATTTTTCAGGTGTCGCCTCAAGACTTGAGATATAATAACTCATTTCTTGCG